>CBDUUF010000140.1:0-5143 GCA_965370375.1 uncultured Desulfuromonadaceae bacterium | reverse complement strand
GATAATATAATCTTCACGATCTTCAAGGAACTGACGAATTGCTTCACGGGCATAATAACTTTTTGTCCGACCTGTTTTCTTTGCAAGGGTTGTCAGCCGATTTTCCAACTCAGGCTCCAAACGAATGCCAAGCATAGGAATTACTCCTTTATGATACTTTGTTTAACTGCGTTTATCTTGTTTAACATTGACTCCACATTGACTCAATTACAACCTAAAATTAAAAAATCAGTATTCAATAAACTATCAGCCTGTTTGTCACAGGTTTTTGTTACAGATACCAACTTCCTGAAAAAATGCCCCTATTTACCCGATACTTAGCTTGTCCTTTAACTCCATTCGTGTTCAAATGTACAGTTACCCGCTAAGCACGAAAGGCAGCACATTTTAGCTATGAGTTTTGAACAAAATCTGAGCCAGATTGAAAAACCAACCCGCTATCTCGGTGGCGAACTTAATAGCATTACCAAGGACCTGTCGACCGTCGATCTGCGTTTCGCGCTCGCCTTTCCGGATACCTACGAGGTCGGCATGAGCCATGTCGGCTCGGCAATTCTTTATCATATACTTAACGAGCAGGACTGGATCGCCGCCGAACGCGTTTACACACCGTGGCCGGACATGGAAGACTATCTGCGCAGCAACGACCAGCCGCTGGCCAGCCTTGAAAATCATCTGCCGCTCAGCGAGTTTGATGTTATCGGTTTCACCCTGCAGTACGAGCTCTCTTACAGCAACATTCTCAACATGCTCCGCCTGGCCAATATCCCGCTGCGCAGCAGTGAACGATCTGAGGATATGCCGCTGATCATTGCCGGCGGCCCGTGCGCCTTCAACCCGGAGCCGTTGGCGGACTTCATCGACTGCGTCCTGATTGGCGACGGCGAAGAAGCGACCATCGAAATATGCACAGCAATCCGCGAAGCTAAAAAGCTTGGCGAAAACCGCAGCCTCCTGCTCGACCGCTTGAGCCGGATCGATGGGGTCTATGTACCATCGCTGTTTGCGGTAACCTATAACGCTGACGGCACGATCAAAGCCATCACCCCCAAACGTGATGACTACCCGAAGGTTGTGCGGCGCTATCTGGAGAATCTTGACAGCGCTCCGTTCCCGACCAAACCGATCGTGCCGTTTATGAACACCGTGCATAACCGGATCTCGATGGAGATCGCCCGTGGTTGCACCCGTGGCTGCCGCTTCTGTCAGGCCGGTTATGTTTACCGCCCGGTTCGTGAACGCTCACCGCAGACCATCGCTGACCTGCTCGAAAAGTCCCTGAATGGCAGCGGCTTCGACGAGGCGACCCTGCTGTCGTTGTCGACCGGTGACTACAGCTGCATCGAGCCGCTGGTCAAAGGCTTGATGCAACGCTACGCCGAGAAAAAGGTGGCGATCGCCCTGCCGAGCCTGCGCGTCGGCTCTCTCAGTGAAGAGATGATGGAAGAGATCAAGAAGGTGCGCAAGACCGGTTTTACCCTCGCACCCGAAGCCGGCAGCGAACGGCTGCGCCAGGTGATCAATAAAGGGATCAGCGAAGCGGATCTACTCGAAGCGACGCACAACGCATTTTCCCTCGGCTGGCGGGTGCTCAAGCTCTACTTCATGATCGGCCTGCCGACCGAGACCGATGCCGACCTGGAAGCGTTGCTTGAGCTGGCGGGTAAAGTGAAAAAGAGCGGCAAGGGGACCGGCGGCGCCGATGTCAATGTCGCGGTCTCGACGTTCATTCCAAAACCGCACACGCCGTTCCAGTGGGAAGCACAAATTGACGAAACCGAGACCCGGCGCCGGCAGACAATACTGCGCAATGGTCTGGAGAAAAAAAAGGTCCGCTTCAAGTGGCATGACGCGCCGCTGTCGCTGATGGAAGGAGTCTTTGCCCGTGGCGACCGCCGCCTCGGCGCCGTGCTCGAGCGAGCGGTCGAACTAGGCTGCCGCTTCGACGGCTGGCGCGAACATTTCCGCTATGATCTTTGGCTGCAGGCAATGCAAGATTGCGACCTCGATCCGATCTGGTATCTGCGTGAACGGCAGATTGATGAGATACTCCCGTGGCAACATATTGATGCTGGGTTAGACAAAGATTTTCTGCTGCACGAACGATATGCGGCCCAAACCGAGCGCGCTACGGCTGATTGTCGAACCGGCCCGTGCAGCCAGTGTGGTGTCTGCGACTTTAAATCACTCCGCATGCGCCTGACCGACACGGCCGACATCACACCCTTGCCGGAGCAGATTATACCGACCGATGACGACCTGCGTTTCCGCTACCGTTTGCAACTGCGCAAGGATGGCCGAGCCCGGTTCGTCAGCCACCTCGAATACATCAGAGTCTTGGAGCGGGCGGCCCGGCGGGCCAAAATACCGTTGCGCTATTCTCAGGGGTTCAATCCATCGCCAAAATTTTCCTTTTCCGACGCCCTGCCGACCGGGGTGGCCAGCGATGCTGAATTGATCGACCTCGAGCTGTACCAACCGCTCGACGCTGATCTGCTGTTGAAAATGCTCGATGACCAACTGCCGGAAGGGTTTACAATTCTTGGTAGTCAACCGATCGACCTGAAAACTCCGTCGACTTCGATCAGCATCGATTACGCTACCTACCGGGTTGATCTGACATCGATCCCGAACGGTCTGAACCAGCGTATGGACAGCTTCCTGCAAAGTGAGCAGGTGGTGGCCGAGGTGCTGCGTAAAGGCAATATGACAGCCGAGGATCTGCGTCCCAACGTTGTCGACCTGCAGCTTGATGACCACACCTTACTGGTCTCGCTGCACAAAGGCGGTCCATACCGCCTGCTCACCTGGCTGCTGCAGAGTAACGATGCAACAGTGCGCCAGCTGACCGTGCGCAAACTTACGGTCAGCCTGAAACCGCAGCCAGATGAGGAACCGACTGAACAACCTACGCTTACAGCTTTCAATACAGGAGGATTATTATGACCAAGGAACTGGTCATCAACACCACATCCCAGGAGACCCGTGTGGCCCTTCTGGAAAATCGGCATATTGCCGAACTCTACATCGAGCGTGCCCGGGAAAAAGGACTCGTCGGCAATATCTACATGGGGCGCGTCGCCCGGGTGCTGCCCGGCATGCAAGCGGCTTTCGTCGATATCGGCCTCGACAAGGCTGCCTTTCTCTATGTGGCCGACGTCTATGATGAAATTGCCGCAGTCGAGCATTATATCGAGAATGGCAAATATCACACCCCGGGCGAAGATCACGATGAAGACTCGCGACCACAACTGCCGCCGATCGAAGAGTTGCTGCGCGAAGGCCAGGAGATCATGGTTCAGATCGCCAAAGAGCCACTTGGTACCAAAGGTGCGCGTATCACTTCGCATATCTCCATGCCGGGCCGACATCTGGTTTATATGCCGACCGTCGACCATATCGGCATCTCCCGCCGTATTGAGGAGGAAGAAGAGCGCGAACGTCTACGCCTGATTGTAGAAGAATTGCGCCCGGTGGAGAGCGGCTTTATTGTCCGCACCGCATCGGAGGGGAAAAATGCCGATGAGCTCAAAGCCGACATGGATTTTTTGACCGGGCTCTGGCAGGACGTGCAAAAACAGTCCGAGGGGAGCAGTGCACCCAACCTGATCCACTCCGATCTCGATGTTACCAGCAAGGTGCTGCGTGACATCCTCTCCGACGATGTCGGCCGCATCGTCGTCGACACCCCGGACGAGCATGGCAAAATCGAGCGTTTCTTAAAAACCTTTATGCCGAATATCGACTGTGCGGTGGAACTGTACGAGGGATCCGAACCGATCTTCGACGCGTTCGGCCTCGAAGTCGAGATCGCCCGGGCACTCGGCCGCAAGGTCTGGCTGAAGAGTGGCGGCTACATTGTCATCGACCAGACCGAAGCGTTGACCGCTATCGACGTCAACACCGGCCGCTTTGTCGGCAAACACAACCTCGAAGATACTATCCTCAAAACCAATCTCGAGGCGTTAAAAGAGGTCGCTTTTCAACTTCGCCTGCGCAACCTCGGCGGCCTGATAATTATCGATTTTATCGATATGGAGAAGGAAGCGCACCGCGACAAGGTCTACTCCGCCCTTGAGGAAGAGCTGAAGAGCGACAAAAGCAAAACCAACATCCTGAAGATTTCCGAGCTCGGCCTGGTCGAAATGACCCGCAAACGCGTGCGTGAAAGTATCGGCCGAACCCTCTGCGAACCTTGTCCATATTGCGATGGCAAAGGTTACGTCAAAAGTCGCACCAGCATGGTCTATGAAATCTTTCGTGAATTGCGCCGTGACATCGGTAATATGCCGGGCTACCGGCTCACCCTGCTGGTTCATCCTGACGTAGCAGCATTGCTTTACGACGAGGAGAATAAGGGGATCGAAGAACTTGAGCAACAACACCAGAAACAGATCGGCATAAACGCGCGGCCAAGCTTCCATCAGGAACAGTTTGAAATCATCGTTGGCTGAGCTTTTTTGCTTGACACTACGCGAACAAAACGCCTATAGTTCCGTTTTGCGAATTTTGCTATTAGTCTCAGAGTGAGGTAACAAATATGTACGCGGTGATTAAAACCGGTGGGAAACAATATAAGGTTGCTGAAGGTGACCTGGTGAAAATTGAAAAAATTGAAGGTGCTGTCGGTGACAGTGTCGAATTTGACCAGATTCTGATGATCGGCGGCGACGACGTTAAAGTCGGCACACCGCTGGTTGATGCAGCCAAGGTCAAGGCACGGATTGTCGAGCAGGGCAAGTCCAAGAAGATCCGGGTCTTTCACATGAAACGGCGTAAGACGTACCGTAAAGTTTATGGTCATCGTCAGCCTCTGACCCGGCTCAAGATCACCGGCATCGAAGCTTAAGGAGAACAACCATGGCTCATAAAAAAGGCGTCGGCAGTACTAGAAACGGCCGTGACAGCGCAGGCAAAAGACTCGGCGTGAAGCGTTACGGTGGTGAGCAGGTAACCGCCGGTTCGATCATTGTCCGTCAGCGTGGCACGACCTTCCACCCCGGCAACAACGTCGGTTGTGGCAAAGACTACACCCTGTTTGCGCTTCTCGAAGGTGTGGTCAAGTTTGAGCGTAAAGACAAAAAACGCCAGCAGATCAGCGTCTACCCGTCCTGATCAGTGTGGGCATCACATTAAAACGCCC
>CBDUUF010000139.1:0-5144 GCA_965370375.1 uncultured Desulfuromonadaceae bacterium | reverse complement strand
GCGCTCGCACATCGCCGCTGATCTCCTGAACCGGCTTGCCGTCGACGAGGATCGGGTTGCGGCCTTTATCCGGCAGCATGACACCCTCGACGATGCTCTCCTGTATGTCAGTCACCCGTATTTCGTCGCCAACGCTGATGCCATTAATTCTGACGCCCCGGGTGCTGGCCGCCGAGGCGAGCATGCCGTCAATCACCTGGCGCACGGTTACGGCTTCGATGCCGTCCTGCTGCTGGATAATTTCGGCAAGCTTATCGGCTTCCGGCAGCCAGGCCGAAAGCTCTTCGTTGAGCAGAAAGTCCGGATTGTGGATCTGCAGATGCGCGGTCTGAAAGCGGATTGCATTATTGACCATGCTATCGGTCATCGCCTGCACGAAGCCGACCATCAACACGACGCCGAGCAAGCCGAAAATCATCGCCGCCATCATAATGCCGCTACGGAGTTTGTTGCGCCAGACATTGCGCCAAGCCAGTGTCGTCAGCATCCCATCACCCTATTACCCTTTCATCGCTTCCATGATCCGCAACCGACCGATGCGCAACAGCGGGTAGCCGGCGCACAATGCCAATAGCCCGAGAACGATGCCGATCTGGCCGATAAATAGTTCCGGGGCGAGGGAGAACGGAATAATGGGTGCGAAGCCCATCTCCTCCATGGTGAAGGCGATCTCGCCGCTGAGTGGAATAGGGTGGTAGTAAAACCAGAGCAGGATTGGCGTGGTGATGGTCAACCCCATGATGACTCCGGTCAGGGCGAGAAAAAATGATTCGAGCAATGAGATGAACTGCAGCTTGCCGCGTGGCATGCCGGTCGCCAGCATGACGGCAAACTCGCGTTGCCGTTCCAGAGTCATCATGACAATTGTCGCAAACAGGCCGAAACCGACCACGCCGTATAACACCAGGATCATGAACTGGCCGCTGGCTCGATCGAGACTGATCTGCTGGGCCAGTTCCGGTGAGATGTCGGCCCAATTACGCACCTTGACGCGATCGCCCATCAGCCGGCGGGCGTCCTTCTCCAGTTGTGGAATGCTGCGGACGTCAGCGCCATGCAGCACCCAGGCGGAAACCTGTTCGCCGGTTACGTAGAGTTCCTGAGCAGTTTTTAGCGGTAGATAGACAATGCGCGCATCGATTTGCTTGTTCGGAAAATTTACGATGCCGACAACGGTAAACAGGCCAGCGGCGGTGGTGCCGTGATAACCTTGTCCATATAGGGCGATTTCGTCCCCGGTCTGTAGTTTGAAATAGGTTGCCAGCCCACTACCGACCAGCACTGAAGGTTCGTCCGCGCTGGTGAAGTAACGTCCCCTGTCAATTCGGTTTGCCAGCCCGGAGTAACCGTCCTCACGTTGTGGGTCGACCCCCATGACCATAACTCCCTTGGAGCGGTCACCGGCTGCCCCGAGGGCAAAAGATTCTATTCTCGGGACTATTTCGGTTACACCAGGAATCGCTTCAATCCGCGCTAAGAAGTTGTTGTCGGCCGGCAGGAGCTTGTCGATAGACTGGTTCTCGGAAAATCCTGGATGTTGCAGCTGCAGGTAACCGGAGTAGAATCGGGTGGCGTTGTCAAGATTGTGGGCGTAGGAGCCTTCCTGCATCGACCGGGTGAACAGCGCCAGCAGCATCGCTATAGCCAGAGCGCTCGCAGTCAACAGTGTGCGGCGTTTCTGTCGCCAGATGTTGCGCCAGGCGAGCCTGACCATGAACGTCGGCGTCATTCACGCAACTCCTTCATGTTGCTTTGCGAGAAGAAGCTGGTCGGGATATCAAAATCGAATTCAGCGTTATGGTAGAGGAGTACAGTTTTTTGTTCCGGTTTGTCGGCCGGTTGCATCTCCATGCGGGTCGGTATAGAGCGTCCACCGATCTGCTTGACATCGGTTGTGCTCATAGTGTTGATCAGCTCGTTAAATTCGTCGAAGTAGGCGACCTTGCGCATGTGGTACTTGTCCTGGCTGATCCAGAGCAGCTGTTTACCCCAGACGACCGGGGCATTCTCCTTCGGTATCGATTCAATCACCCAGCATTCAGCAGAATCGAAGGTCTCTTCGCGCAACAATTTGTGCGTGTAGTCGACGACAATTGAGGATTGGTTGATCAGATCATCATTGGTGAAGTCGGAGCCCATCCAGGCCTGACCGAGCATCGATGGGGCAATCTTGATCACTCGCTCGATACTCGGTATCCAGTTCCACATCTCCTTGTGGCGCTTCAGCGAGCTGCTCCCTTTGTCGCGGGCCGGAGCAGTAACCAGAACCAGTGAGAAGTCAGCCCCTTTGCTCCAGCCTTTCATGCTCATCGTCCGCGTCCAGTCGGGGCGGATGATCTGCATGGTGGTTTCGGTGTAACTCGATTCACCGCGCATCTTCAGGTCGGCTTTGCGGACGATTTCGCTGGCCGGTTCGGCCAGCGCGGCAGAGCAGGGCAGGAACAGGGAAAGGAGTGCGATCAAAACAGATATTCGCATACGGTCTCCTCGGCCGAGTTTGATGGTGTTCTATGTCTGAACCGTAAGCTTACAACCCTTCATCCATGAGTTGCTTGAGAATCTCGCGTTGTTTGTCGGTCACCTCGGCCGGGACTGTAGTCTCGACTACAGCATAGAGGTCCCCTTTATGTTTACCCTGAACACCAAACCCTTTCAGGCGGATTTTGCTGCCATCTTTGGTGCCGGCCTTGACCTTGACCCGCTTGTGGCCATCAAGGGTCGGGACATCGATCGAAGTGCCAAGACAGAGGCCGCTGTACGGCGTTATTACTTTTACCAGCAGATCGTTGCCTTCGCGCCAGAAAGTTTGATCAGTATCGACCTGGATTTCGAGGAACAGGTCGCCGGGTGGCCCGCCGTTTGACGAAAGCCCGCCTTTTTCAGCGATGCGCAGACGTTGGCCGGTTTCGGTTCCGGCCGGGATGCGGACGTTCATCTCTTCATCGCCACGCTCAGTGCGAAAGCTGACCCGGCGCTCGCCACCGGTAACGGCTATCCGGAATGGAACGCGGACATTGAGGTTGTAGTCAGCGCCAGGTCTTGGCCGTGACTGGCCACCGAATGGCTGTTGACCACGCTGACCACCGCCGCCAAACAGTTGGCTGAGAATGTCTTCGCCGCCACTGAAACCGAATTCGCGGAAGATGTCGTTGACATTGGCCCCGCGAAAGATGTCTTCCTGACTGAAACGCTGATGAAAGGCAGTGTCGCCGTAGGAGTCGTACTGCAGTTTTTTCTCCGGATCGGACAGCACAGTGTAGGCTTCGGTAATTACTTTGAAATGATCTTCAGCCTTTTTATCGCCGGGATTTTTATCGGGATGATATTTAATCGCCAGCTTGCGGTAAGCCTTTTTTATGGCTGCTGCGTTGGCGTTTTTATCGATACCGAGTGATGAATAATAATCTTTGGCCATGAATACTCCTAAAAAGATGAAATTTTGTTTACAATATAGAAAGAGGTGGGAGTAACGTCAACCCCAGACCGACTAAAATTGTAGTAAATTCGATTTCTTGACCGGCTCAAGCGGCTGGGCTAATATGCTGAATTGAGTTTGCGAGAGCTCGGCACCTCTCGTAGGTAACAGAAAGTGTCGGAGAAACGGGAAAAAGTATGACAAGAATTGCGATCGTCGGTGGCGGCATTTCTGGCCTGGCGACGGCTTATGCAATTGAACATGTTGCGGCAGCGCGCGGTCTGGCGGTTGAAACTATTGTTCTGGAGAAAAATCGGCGGCCCGGCGGCAAGGTGCAGAGCATTAGCGAAGAGGGTTACCTCTGTGAGCGGGGGCCAAACGGTTTTCTCGATAACAAGCCGATGACCCTCGAGTTGTGTGATCGAATCGGGATTCGCGATCAATTGGCGCGTTCCGACGACAACGCCCGCAAACGCTTCATCTATTCCGAGGCTGAATTACATTGTCTGCCGGAGAATGGGCCGTCTTTTCTTCGTTCAAACCTGTTGTCATGGAGCGGGAAGTTTCGCTTGGCCAAGGAATTTTTTATTTCAAAGCGTGAGGATGACAGTGATGAGACTCTTGCAGAATTCGGTCGACGTCGACTCGGACCGGAGGCGCTCGACAAACTGATCGCGCCGATGGTTGGTGGCATTTTCGCCGGTGACCCGGAGACCATGAGCCTGAAGAGTTGTTTCCCACGTATTTATGAGTTGGAACAGACCTACGGTGGTTTGTTGCGCGCCATGCTCATGTTGGCCAAACAGAAGCGGGCAGAGATCAAGGCTGGCAAGCAGGTTGCCAGTGCCGCTGGCCCCGGTGGTGTACTGACCTCTTTTATCGGCGGTATTCAGGAGTTGACCGATGCTACATCGGCGGCGATCAAAGGCGAAGTGCGGGTTGATGCAACGGTTGCCACAATTGCGAAAAAAAGTGACGGTTTCGAACTTACCTTCGAGGATGGCGAGAAACTTGACGCCGAGATTGTGGTGACGGCGGTGCCGTCTTATGCTCTGGCCGACATGGTAGAGGAAATGACTATTGTCATGGCGGATGTGCTCAGGGCCATCCCGTACGCGCCGATGAATATTGTCTGCTTCGGTTACGAGCGGGAAAAAATTGAGCACGATCTGAACGGTTTCGGTTACCTGATCCCGCGCCAGGAGGGGTGTAGCATTCTCGGTAGCCTCTGGGATTCAAGCATCTTCCCCGAGCGGGCGCCGGAGGGGCATGTCCTGCTCCGCTCGATGATGGGCGGGGCGACCAATCCAGCCGCCATCGATTTGAGTGACCGGCATGTGCAGGATTACGTTATGGCTGATTTGCGTGACATTATGGGCATTGATCAGGCACCTGATTTTGTCCGTATTTTCCGGCATAATCATGCCATTCCACAATACACGCGTGGTCACGGGCAACGCTTGCTGGCTGTCGAAGAGGGGGCGCGCAAGATACCTGGTCTGTTTGTGACCGGTAATGCTTTCTTCGGTATCGGTTTGAATGATTGTGTTAATGCTTCGAATTCGACGGCTGAGCATGTCATAGGATATCTTGAGAGACACGGCTCATAGAGGTAGATGAAAAGCACCCATCTGCGGCGTTCCCCTTGTCCTCGTCGTTGCGATGTAGCTACCGCTACGCCTCACTTCTCTAACTGCGGGCGTCTTGCATCTGGGCACTTTTGATCGGC
>CBDUUF010000138.1:0-5178 GCA_965370375.1 uncultured Desulfuromonadaceae bacterium | reverse complement strand
CGCCATGCGGGTGTGCCCCTTTATAGAATTTGTCTTTCCCGGGAAAAAGTGACCAGCTCTGGTAATGGTTGGTTTTGGTGATGTAGTCATAGACCGCCTTACCTTCTGCTGGCGGCATTGCGTCACCACCCGCCAATCCGAGTCCGGAAGTGCCAAACAACAGTGCAATTGCCATAATCATTGCGATTAACAAACCTTTTTTCATGTTCTTCTCCTCTGCTCGTTGATACACCTAACATTGCGAACTTCAGCGAAGTTTCTTTATCAACCCTAGCAAACTTATAGAGAATCACAACAAGCATGGGAACAAGAAAAAGTAGCCCGTCAGGCAAACAGAAGGTTACAAAACAAAACAGACATTTTCATCGTTTGCTCCTCGGTAATCTGCAATCCGTTATTCACTCACCTTCTGGCAAGATTTTTTTCGGCTGCAAATATCACTTTATCCAGAGTATCCAATGATATCGGCTTTTGCAAAACCTGACAGCCCAGCTGCTTAACCTTGGCCATATCAATCGAAGTTGTATCCCCGGATATAAGTACCCGGTTTTCCGGATGGATTATACAACCCCGTTTAGACAGGAGCTCAATAAATTCAAGACCCGTCATACGCGGCATACGATAATCAATCAAAATAAGATCAGCACATGGATGCTCCAGCTGACAATCATGACCGCTGTAAAGCTCACACAGCATCGGCTCCGGCGCCGTCACAACTTTGTGCCCCATATCCTCCAGGTGCCATTTGAAGGAATCGCGGATACATTCCTCATCATCGATTATCAAAATTTTCAGACGCATAGCGTTACCAGGTTTTTCTATAAACAGGTTCGACTTCATTATCACTTTTCAAGACTATGAACATTCACTAGAGAATTCAACCAAAATACACTGACTAATCAATTACAACAAAAAAAGGGATCTACCGATTGGCAGATCCCTTTAAATATTTTGGTTGCGGGGACAGGATTTGAACCTGCGACCTCCGGGTTATGAGCCCGACGAGCTACCAGACTGCTCCACCCCGCGACAACAGACGCAGACTATATAGTTACACCCTGTAGGTGTCAAGAGAAAATACCGTAGATTTCCTGATTATTTCTTACGCACCAGCGAATCGAGCTTTTCATCGGCGTTCAGGCTGATAGCGGCGGTCTTCGCCTTCTCTTTACTGGCATATGGACCAAGAAAAACCCGATACCAGACCCCTTTACTACCGAGATCAGCTTGCTGAATATAGGGACTATAGCCCTTCTTCTCCAGACGGCGAACCAGAATACCGGCTTCATCCGGACTGCGAAACGACGAGATCTGCAGCACATGCGGCGTGGCAGTGGCCGCCTTGGCGATAGTTGTGACCTTGGCAGTCGGCTTGGCGGTGGTGGTTTTCTTGACTGGAGCCGGCTTAATCGGAGCCGGAGCGACCTCGATCGGTTGCTGGGCAATCTTGGTGGCAACCGGATCTTGCTCGACTGGTGGTATATTGATGCCGCTACCCAGAGGTTGTTGCTCGCCTTTCGGTAAAGCCTCGAAGAAGGTCAATTTCTCTTCTTTCAGCTTCTCTTCGACAACCTCGATTGACGGATCTACTTTCGGCACCGATATCGGTTGCCTCGGTGCAGAGGTTACTACATCAGCAGGAACCATCGGGACGCTGTTCCGACCAGCCATAAAGCCGATACCGAAGCTGAAGACTGCAACCACAGCCAGCAATACTGCAGTAAACAGTGGCTTGCGATTGGCTGAACGCCGTTCTCTGCGATTTTTCTGAACCATTATCGATCCCCCTTTGGTCTTACATTTTATCCGGTGCGGAGATTCCGAGAATCCCCAGGGCATTGGCGATTACTCTGCGCACACATTCAACCAGATAGAGCCGGGCGCGAGATGTGGCCAGATCATCGACCAACACCTTCTGCCGATTATAATAACTATGGAACAGTGCGGCCAGATCCTGCAGATAATAAACAAGCTTGTGTGGCTCATAACCGAGTGCCGCCTGCTCGACCACTTCGGTAAGCTGATTCATCTGCTTGGCCAGAGCCAGTTCGTCAGCATCGGTCAGGGCTGTGAAATCTACCTCACCCGGCTCAGGCGTAGATATTCCGGCATCAGTGGCGTTGCGCTGAATACTGCGTATTCTGGCATGAGCATACTGCACGTAATAGACCGGGTTTTCGTTGTTCTGTTTCTTGGCCAGCTCCAGGTCAAAATCGAGTTGACTATCCGAGCGCCGCATCAGGAAGAAGAAGCGACAGGCATCACTACCAACTTCATCGAGCACCTCACGCAGAGTAATGAAATTACCGGAGCGCTTACCCATGGTAACCGGCTGGCCATCGCGCAGCAGGTTTACCATCTGGATCAGCAACACTTCCAGATCTTCTGGTGGATGACCTAGGCCGGAGAGAACCGCCTTCATCCGCGCAACATAGCCATGGTGATCGGCACCCCAGACATCGATAACCCGGTCAAAACCACGGTCGAACTTCTCCATATGGTAGGCGACATCGGACGCGAAATAGGTCGGACTGCCGTCTGATTTGATCAGCACCCGATCCTTGTCATCGCCATACGCGGTGGTCTTGAACCAGAGAGCGCCATCCTGCTCGAACGACAGCCCTTTATCGGCCAGCTTGCCGAGTTCGGCATTGACCATATCGCGGTCGTACAGCGACTGCTCACTGTACCAGTTGTCGAAGTTGATACCGAACGCCTTGAGATCAGCAGCAATCCAAACCAGGATATGGCGCACACCAAAAGCGGCACAACGTTTGATCGCTTCATCCTCAGCCAGTGACTGAACATCCGGCTCGGCGTCGCGCAACTTTGCCGCCAGCTCGCGGACATATTCAGCCTGGTAGCCATCTTCGGGAAATTCGATGGTTTCGCCGCCCAGCTCACGCAAACGCAGCCAGATTGAACGCCCGAGGGTAACGACCTGATTACCAGCATCATTGACGTAGTATTCACGTTGGATACTAAAACCGGCCGCCTGCAGTACCGAGGCGACGGCATCACCGACTGCGGCACCGCGGCCGTGACCGATATGCAACGGTCCGGTCGGGTTGGCGCTGACAAATTCAACCTGAACCTTCTTCCCTTTACCTATATCAGACCGACCAAACGCCGCCCCCTGGGTCATAACCCGATCAAGGACTTCATACCAGCAGGACGGATTGAGAAAAAAGTTTATAAATCCGGGCCCGGCGATCTCGATTTTGGTCCAGAGACCGTCGCCATCACCGAGAGCGGTGATCAGCTCTTCGGCAATCTGCCTAGGGGCTTTACGTTCGGCCTTGGCCAGGAGCATAGCGGCGTTAGTAGCAAAATCACCGTGTTCAATTTTACCAGGGAGTTCGAGAGCAAACCCCGGAATTTCGCCAGAATTGAGTGAGCCGGTAGCGTAACAAGTTTTCAGTGCGGCGGTAATTTTCAGCCGAAGTTGATCCTTCATCAGTTTTCTTCTGTCTCCTCGTCGCGCTTCTTCTCTTGCAATTCTTTATCAAGCAGCACATCGCGGGTAAAATCAGGGCAATGTAACGTGACATCACCACCGAGACTGAACCGCTTTTTACAATTGGCGCGCCAGGCACAGACCAGACAAATTTGTCCGACATCACATGTCATATTGTCGCTCCCGCGCCGCAAATGGCGCTGTATGTTATCCCTCAGCCACCCCTCTGTCAACTATTGAGACTTGGCCGAGATCATTCCATTTGTGGTGCATTGCCTGGTGGATGAAAGCGCTGTTTATCAGGTGGGAACTGATAGACCTGTTCATCGTTGCGAACCATGCCTAGTTCACGCCGTGCCAGGCTTTCGATGGTTTTCAGATCATTGCGCAGAGCATCAATTTCCTGCCGTAGTCCGGCATTAACCTGCTCCAATGCCTGAATCTGCTTTTCCAACTCGACATTTTGCTGATTGGCTCTCCAGACATGCAGGATACCCCGATCGCCGAAGACTGTCAGGCCGAGGAACACCACCACCAGGATTATAAACCAGATCGGTATTCGACGTTTAGGCGTTTCAGTTGTACTTGGATTTGCTACCGGCATTTCACCCTGCTCCTGCACGCATTTACAACCGTTTTAGAATGCCACATCTAGTGGCTACTCGGCTATACTTTTCCCGTCAAAAAGCAAAAAAGCCCGCCGACCTGTGAAGGTTGGCGGGCCACTAGCAACAACTGGAACAGTTTACAGTTCGAGCATTGGACGAAGCTTCTCCAGTGTTTTGGATCCGACCCCCTTGACCTTGATCAGGTCATCAACTGTAGCAAACGGACCGTTCATATCACGGAAGGCAATAATTCGATCAGCCGTAACTTCGCCGATCCCCGGCAGGGTTTGTAAATCCATAGCCGATCCGGCATTAAGACTGACCTTGGCCGCCTGCTCTACCGCATCAACACTACCAGCAGCAAATGTAACCGCCGGGACTGCCACCCCTAAAACACACAACATCAAACCAATAGTAATAAAACGTTTCATAATTTCCCCTACTTCTGAAAGTTAATGTAACCATCCCGGCATCCAGATAATCGCCCCCCGCGATCCCCCCTTTCAATTACATAATTTGCCGCCGAGCCGGAAACGGGCGACATGATTCAGGTATTATACAGAAGTGAATTTATCGGTCAATATAAATCAAAGGTGGTTTTATGAGAAAAAGCCCGGGTAAACACCGAGACTCTCAGCAGTTATGCAACATTCTTGTTATCATTTTTGCTGTTCACATCGGAAAACTCCTCAAATTGATTTATACGAACATCTCCATCAGGGAAATGCGCAACAATCTCAAGATCTCCACCCATTGCTTGAATATATCTGCGCAAGGTACTGATAAAAATATCTGTTCTATTTTCCAGTTTTGAGATTGATGATTGTTTCGTCTCCAAACTTTCAGCCAATTGTTCCTGGCTTAGTTTAAGAGCCTGCCGCAACTCTTTCAGAGGCATGGCATCAAGCATCCTAAGCGCTTTTTCTGATGCACGAAGTTGAGCCTCTGAGCTCATTTTTTCACGCAGTTGTTTAAATGGTTTTGCCATACTATCCACCCCTTTCATTCTCCTGTAATTATCATTTAAGTTTTTCAAAAACTCCAATCTCTTTTAAATGGACTGCATATAACTCGTCAGCGATCGGCATAAACTTATTATACCAATCATCATCA
>CBDUUF010000137.1:0-5188 GCA_965370375.1 uncultured Desulfuromonadaceae bacterium | reverse complement strand
TGAAGATGCTGCGCATCAGCGTGAGCAACTGCATCAGCTGTTAACCATGATGCGTAGCGAGCTTGAGCTTAAATATACTAACTTCGAGACGCGTCTGGCGGCGCTGAGTGCTGCGCCACCAGTGGTGGTGCCAGTTCCGCAAGGACAGGTGGATGTCGAGGCCAAAGAGCAATATGCAGCGGCACTTAAGCTGATCCAGCAGGAGAACAGATTTGCCGATGGTCGCAAGGGGTTGCAACGGTTTCTGCGCGACCACCCGAAACACGAATTGACGGTCAATGCAATATACTGGATCGGTGAGGCGTACTACGGTGAAAAGCAGTACGAAAAAGCGATCCTGCAATTTCAGGACGTGATCCAGAAGTTTTCGAAGCATGCCAAAGCTCCAGCTGCTCTGCTTAAACAGGGACTCGCCTTTGGCGCCCTCGGTGAGCAGGCCACGGAAAAGGCGCTGCTGAAAAAAGTGGTGGCCGAATACCCAAAAAGCCCGGAAGCGAAGAAGGCCAAAGCGCTGCTGAAGAAGAAATAAGGAATAGCGGCTTTTCCAAACGAAAACTGCACTCGTGTTCATCTGGAGTTTTCGGATGGACACGAGATAATTTTATTGATTTCGTTTGGCTGTTTGGCTATATTGCCAAGTAGATTAAGGAGCCATGTATGTATCAGAAGCGAAAAACAATACTTGAAGCCCGGGCTCGGGTGCTTAAGGCGATGGCGCATCCCAGTCGACTGTTTATCCTCGAAGAGTTGGAAAAGGGTGAACGTTGCGTATGTGACCTGACTGAACAGATCGGGGTTGACGTCTCAACGGTTTCAAAGCATCTTTCAGTTCTTAAGCAGGCGGGTATTGTCCGGGATGACAAGCGCGGCAACCAGGTGTTTTACCGGTTGTGCGTGCCATGTATTCTGAATTTCTTTGGCTGTGTTGAATCGGTGCTGGAGGAACAGGTCAAGAACCAGCGCGCCGGCCTTGCTGACGGTACAACAGGCTGAGATCTGTTTTTTTTGTAAAAGTTCTTGGCCTTTTGGCCAAACAACCACGGAGTCGAGGGAAATGAACTGGAAAAGTGAATGGAAGCCGTTGGCGGCAATCGTTACGGTTTTTATCGCCTGCTACTACCTGCCGGTTGACTGGTTGCAGCAATCGGCAAGGCTGGAGAATGCTCTTTGGGAAGCGTTGCATCTGGTCAAGTGGTATGCTCAGGAGCATGTGTTGCTCTGCCTGATTCCGGCATTTTTTATCGCCGGCGCGGTCGGGGTTTTTGTCAGCCAGGCGGCGGTCATGAAGTATCTCGGCCCGAAAGCGAACAAGCTTCTGGCTTACGGGGTCGCTTCGGTTTCCGGCGGTATTCTGGCGGTCTGCTCCTGTACTATTCTGCCGCTGTTTGCCGGCATCTATCGGATGGGTGCGGGGCTGGGCCCGGCGAGCGCCTTCCTTTATGCCGGGCCGGCCATCAATATTCTGGCGATTGTGCTTACCGCTGCAGTGCTCGGTCCGGAGATGGGCATCGCCCGGGCGATCGGTGCGGTGAGTTTTTCGATCATCATCGGCTTGTTGATGCACTTCTTCTTCCGGCGCGAAGAGTTGGCTAAGATCGAGGCCGCTGCGGCCATGCCCGAACCGGAAGTTGCCCGTCCCCTGTGGCAGAACGCTCTGTTTTTTGCCAGTATGGTCGGGATTCTGGTATTTGCCAATTGGAGCAAGCCGGTTGAACCGAGCGGCTTGTGGCAGGCGATCTATCTGGCAAAATGGCCGATCACCGGCCTGTTCGCTCTGGCTTTGGCCATGATCCTGGTCGCCTGGTTCAAAATTAATAAGTGGCGCATGCTGGTGGCTGTGACTCCGGCTGTGGTTCTGGCTTTCGCTTTGCCGCAATATCCGGCGTTAGCCTTTGTCGCAGCGACCGTAGCTTTGTCGATATTGACCGCATCAGCCCGGGCAGATGACGGGGAGTTGCAGGAATGGTTCGGGACCAGCTGGGATTTTGCCAAAAAGATCCTGCCGCTGCTGCTGCTAGGGGTACTGATCGCCGGCGCACTGCTCGGCCGTCCGGGCCATGAAGGGTTGATCCCACCGCAGTGGATCGCTGGCCTGGTTGGTGGCAATTCCCTGGGGGCCAACCTGTTCGCCTCGGTGGTTGGCGCTTTTATGTACTTTGCCACATTGACCGAGGTACCGATTCTACAGGGGCTGATTGGCGCCGGGATGGGCAAGGGTCCGGCTTTGGCCCTGTTGTTGGCCGGCCCGGCTCTGAGCCTGCCGAACATGCTGGTAATACGCTCGGTGATGGGTACGAAGAAGACGGTGGTTTTCGTACTGCTGGTGATTGTCATGGCGACGATCTCCGGCCTTATATATGGAGCAATTTTCGCTTAAGCCGAATTGCTTACGACAAAAGGAGAGAACAGATGAAGAAGATTCATATTCTCGGTACAGGTTGTGCTAAATGCAACGAGCTGGAAGCCAATGCCAAACAAGCCGTAGAGGAGTTGGGCGCAGACTTTGAATTCGAAAAGGTGACCAATCTCAATGACATCATGACTTTCGGCTGCATGACGACACCGGGTCTGGTAATAGATGGACAACTGGTTGCGCAGGGCAAGCTGCTCAAGCCGGAGCAAATCAAAAAACTGATCGCTGGATAATTGAGAACAGAGTAATAGTCGGGGATATTATTATGCAAAAAGTAAAATTCATATTAGTCGTACTGACCGGCATATTGGCTGGATTCACATCTTCTTCACTGGCCGCCGAGCCGGTCAGCCTGGAAGATTACCTGCTTGACTACACCTATGCTTCGCGCAAGGCGATGAAAGCGAACAGTGCGCAGGCGATTGATTTGCTGGAGGATGGCAAAGCGGTTCTGGTTGATATACGATTTAAGGAAGAGCAACAGGCCTGGGGGGTGAACTTTGGTTTGCAGATACCACTTAGTGAGCTGCCGAAGCAGGTTAAGCATCTACCTAAGGATAAAATCATCATCACGGCTTGCCCACATAAAGATCGGGCGATCATTGCCATGGTTTATCTGCGGACTCAAGGGTTCGATGCCCGTTATCTGACCGACGGGCTGATTGGCCTGGCGGATAATCTGCGTGGCGAGGATGCGTTGTACTTTATGGATCTGCTGCAGCAGACGCAGCCGTGACTAGTTTAGCTACCCGATTTTTCAGTCCATATTATGTTCGCGATCCTTGTGTTTCACGGCTCGCTTGACCATCTTGCCGAAGCTCTTTTCTTTGCGGCGCTTCTGCTCCAGCGTCTCGGCGGTTCGTTCCTGTTCGGCGCGAAGCTTGTGATAATTAGCCAGTCGCCGGGGGTCGAACTCACCTCGTTCTTCGGCCGCTGCGACGGCGCAACCGGCTTCGCCCTGATGCCGGCAATCGTTGAACCTGCAGCCTTTGGCAACCTCTTCGATCTCAACAAACAGAGTGGCAACCCCTTCCTCACATCCACCGAGCTGCAATTCACGCATGCCCGGGCTGTCGAGCAGCAGACCGCCGTCGGGCAGCAGGTGCAGGGAGCGGGCGGTGGTAACATGGCGGCCCTTGGCATCGAGTTCACGAATCTCCCCGGTCGCTTGCACCGCATCGCCGATCATGGTATTGACCAGCGTTGATTTGCCAACCCCGGACGAGCCGACCAGGGCGACAGTCTGCCCTTTGCTGCACCAGGGGCTGAGTGCTTCGATGGCCATAGGATGTTTTGCATTGACCGCGATTATCGCCATTCCTGGCCGCAAAATTTCAGCCTGAGCGCAAAAATCTTCTACTGTATCTGACAGGTCAATTTTGGTCAGAACCAACACCGGATCAACCCCGGCATCGAGGGCCAGGGCCAGATAGCGTTCAATCCGCGACAGATTGAAATCCTGATTGCAGGAGGTGACCACGAACAGGGTGTCAACGTTGGCCCCCATCAACTGCACCTTGGCCTCCCGGCCCGAGGCCATCCGTTTGAACAGACTGGTTCGCTCCAGCAGGCGGAGCGGCTCACCGGTAGCATCCAGTAACAACCAGTCACCAACCGTTGGTAATTCAGAAACAGTCCGGCCAAGCCAACCGATCGGCAACGTCGCCTGTTGATGACCGGTTGCGCCGACCACATCGAGCAGATGCCGGTTCAGGCCGAACACCCGCACCGGTGTGGTGGTCTCCCATTCTTCGAGACTTAGCTGCTGCTGAAAAAAATGTGACCAGCCGAGATCGGCCAGCGTCATGGAGGTATCAGTCATCTCAATTCCAGTAAAGTTCAGATGCGACTTTACCTTCGGCAGCAATACCTGTCAATCGCTCTGCCATAATTACAACAGGGTAGGAGTTGCGTGAGCAGCCATTATAAGGGAAACTCTCTATAGACGTACGTCATACGGAGACAACAATGAGACAAAAACTTCTGACCCTTATGCTCTTTTTGACCATCACCTCCCCACTTGGCGCCGCACCGATCCTCTCCAGTGACCGTGCCGTGCCGGTCACAGCGAAAAACGGTATGGTCGTCACCAGCCACACGGTTGCGACAGAGGCCGCTCTCAAAGTGCTCAAACAGGGCGGCAACGCTATCGATGCTGCGGTCACCGCCGGGTTTGTTCTGGCCGTAACCCAACCGCGCTCAGGCAATATCGGCGGTGGCGGTTTCATGCTGATCTCATCGGAAAAGAAGAACGAGGTCGTTTCAATCGACTACCGGGAAAAAGCTCCGGCGGCCGCCAGCCGGGATATGTTTCTCGATAAGGCCGGCAAGGTCGACTCCGAATTATCCCGTTTCTCACATCGCTCGGCCGGGGTGCCGGGTACCGTCGCCGGCTTCGCGTTGGCTCTCGAACAATACGGCACCATCTCTTTGGCCGAAGCGTTAGCCCCGGCGATTGCATTGGCTGAAAATGGCTTTGTGGTGCCGCCCCGATTTGCACGGGGGATCAAATCATCCGGGAAGCGATTGTTTAAACATGCAGCCGGGATTAAGAAGTTCCAGAAAGCTGACGGGAGTTTTTATGCGCCGGGCGATCGGTTTGTTCAGCCCGAGCTGGCGAATACCCTGAAGCGGATCGCCCGAAAGGGAGCCAGAGAGTTTTATAAGGGAGAGACGGCTAAACTGATTGTCGCCGAAATGAAAAAAGGCGACGGACTTATTACCCTTGAGGATTTGCGAAGCTATCAGCCTGAAATCCGCAAGCCGGTGTATGGC
>CBDUUF010000136.1:0-5196 GCA_965370375.1 uncultured Desulfuromonadaceae bacterium | reverse complement strand
AAACCAACAGATGTCTTACCAATCGTTCCCATATTGGGAACTATAGTTCCCTCTTTGGGAACTTACAAGCAAAAACTTTGATAAAAAACGGGACAGACCTGATAGGTTGTCCCCGCTCAACTCAACATTGTTACGCCCCGGCCGAGATACTGAGAAACACCAGCCCGACCGAACCGGTGTTAATCACCCCGTGCGGATCGCCCGATGGCAGCGTAGCGGTAATCCCGACAGACAATTCCGGTTCGCCATCAACGCCGAGCAGTCGCCCCTCACCTTCGAGCACGATCCAGATGTGATCGCCCTTGTGCACGTGCGGCTTGATCTGCTGCCCCGGCTGCAGACACCAGAGCGTAGTGCGTGAGAGTGCAGTCTCACTGATGGCGACCTTGTTGGCTTTTTCGTCGGAATAGTCAATCTTCTGTTTGTAGTCGACAACCATGCTTTTCTCCATTCGATAAAAAAAAGGCACCGCGACGATCTGCCGGGTGCCCTTTGTGTTTGAACCAATCAGCTGATCAGGCCTTGGCAGCCTTGACCGCAACCCGATTCTGCACACCGGTCATCAACTTCTGCACGTTGACCGTGGCAAAGTGATACGGAGCAAACAACAGGCCGGCTGGAACATTGCCACTGACCTTGACCGGAGCAACCAGCTCACCGGCACTCGATGTGAGGCGAAGCTTGCCACCATCGGTGATACCGAGGGTCGTTGCATCATCGGCATTGATTTCTACATAACCGTCTGCGGCGACCGAAAGCGGGCCGGGAGCATAGGTGGTGGTAGTACCAAAATGGAACAGCATCTTGCCACTGAGCAGCTGCAAACTCTCTGTCGGCTTGGCGCCACCGGTAACTGCACTGTAAACCAAAGCGCCTTTCTTCGGCGCGTAGACTTCTTTCAGACAAATCTGGCCATGGCCGCCACCGGCAAAACAGATCCCTTCGTACATCGGCACCAATGTGCGGATTTCGGCTAGCACAGTCGCATTATCCGGGCTAGCGGCAGTGCCGAGCAGACGCTGACCGAGTTCGGCGAAAATATCCCAATCTTCACGGGCCTCACCGACACAGGCGATTGCCTTGCTCAGACAGTTGACGCGATTATCGAGCGCGGTAACGCTGCCGGTCTTCTCGGCAAAGCTCGCACCGGGCAGCACCACATCAGCCATAGCTGTCAATTCAGATGAAAGAATATCCTGCACAACCAGGAACTCGACTTTGTCGAGCGCCTTGCGCCAGCGATCACTCTGTGGGAAACTGACCAGTGGATTGGTACCGGCCAGATAGAGGAACTTGATTTCGCCTTGTTCGATCCCGTCAAGAATCGCCATGGCATCACGACCACCTTCAGGCAGGGTGACCTTCCAGGCCTTCTCGAACCGGCTACGATTGTCGGCATAAGCCTGATAGCCGGGGAAGGTCTCCGGGTTGACGCCCATATCGAGCAGACCCTGCATGGTGCCTTTTTCATCAACCGGGAACAGACCGCCAGCTTCGCCGAACAGGACACCGGAGAGGATCGCCAGGTTACCGATCGCGGCGACAATGTTTTCAGCATTTTCACTCTTGGTCACATCGGCACCAAACACCAGCGCGACCGAACCGGCGGCACCGAGAGTGCTTGCAGCTTCGGTCATCTGCTCCAGAGTCAGGCCGGTGCTACTGATTGTTGCAGCCAGGTCGACCGTTGCCAGATGCTTTTTCAGCACGTCGAGGTTGCCGACATACTCCTGTAATTTCGCCTCATCGACCAGCCCATTATCGAGCAGCAGGCGGCAGAGCGCGTTGGCGAGATCGACTTCACTCCCCGGACGATAGCCGAGGTAAATATTGGAATAGCGGTTCAGTTTGACCTGGCGCATGTTGGCCAGAATCAGCTTGCCATCATTCTTGCGACAGGCGGTTTCGATCTGCCAGTCAAGCGCCGGTGCCTCAGCGGTCACATCACAACCAAAGACCAGCACGGCTTCGGCGGTGCCGATATGACTGATTGGATGGCTGCTACCGACCAGACCGAGGTTTTCGTGCAACACGTTACTGGCGCGCAAAGCGCCGAAACGGGCCTCGGAATCAATATTATTGCTGCCGGCTCCAGCCCGAAACATTTTCTGGAACAGGTAGTTCTCTTCGTTGGTCAGGCGCGGTGAAGTCAGACCGGCTACAGCCGCGCCATCGGTCGCCTGCATCCGGTCGGCGACGGCGGTCAACGCCTCGTCCCAGTCGGCGTCACGCTGCTGCTGGCCATCCTTGATCTGCGGTTTGGTCAGGCGTTGGTCGGAATTGATATAGCCGTAGCTGAAATAACCACCGATACACAGGTTGCCATTGTTGATCGTGGTCTCGTCATCTGAGGTGACCCGCAGAACCTTGTTGTTTTTAACGTTAAGGTCGATCTGGCACTGGGCGGCACACATGGTACAGGCCGACGGAACCTTGGTCAGTTCCCAGGGGCGAGCCTTGAATTTAAAAGTCTTGGAGATCATGGTGCCGGTCGGACAGACAGCAACACAGTTGCCGCAGAACTCGCACTTTTCGAGATCCTTGTCGACAAACGCCTTGTCGCCGAACTCGTTGATAAACAGGGCGCTCGAACCGATAGTCTCGTGGCAGGTCTTGACGCACTTCTCGCACATCACGCAGCGATTCGGTACCTGCTGAATCAGCGGCCAGCGGTCAATAACGTCGGCGTTGACATCCTCAGCCTCAAACGGCTGGGTGTCGACATCGTGATCGTAACAGACATTCTGCAGATCACATTCGCCACCAGCATCACAGACCGGGCAATCGAGCGGATGGTTGACCAGCAGCAGCTCGATGATCTGTCGACGAATTGTCGCCAGCTTCTCGCTCTGGGTCGTGACTACCATCCCTTCGGTTGCCGGGGTGT
This sequence comes from uncultured Desulfuromonadaceae bacterium, assembly GCA_965370375.1. Classification (GTDB taxonomy): domain Bacteria; phylum Desulfobacterota; class Desulfuromonadia; order Desulfuromonadales; family UBA2294; genus Kmv16. Next base: position 2,309 of record CBDUUF010000136.1, on the reverse strand, counting down.
TGCAGGCCGTCATCGGCGTGGCGGAACCTTCGATTTCGACCACACAGATCCGACAAGCGCCGGTCGGTGAGACTTTTTTCAGATAACAGAGGGTCGGGATATGCGCACCGACCACTTCGGCCGCGGCAAGAATTGTTGCACCCTTTTCGATCTGAACCTGTTTACCGTCGATCTTGAGATTGACCATGAATCTATCACCTGTCGCTTGTAATAAAACCGGTTCCGCCTGTAAAAGCGCAACCGACCAGATTAATACTTATCAGTCGACCGCTACCATACCGACGCGGTAGCAACGCAAACAGCGCGCCGCTTCACGCACCGCCTGGCTCTCCGGCATCGCCAGCTCGATCTCTTCGTAATTTTCGGCCCGTTCGGCCCCTTCGATCTTCGGCTGATGCTCGCGATGCAGACCACCCGACAGATCGATCTCTTCGTTTTTGTCGAAGACACCGAAACCGTTGAGGATATCTTCCATGGCATCCTCATCATCGAGGTAAGCCTTCCCTTCGGTCAAGTAGCGATGCATGGCACGTGCCGCACGCTTGCCGTGACCGACCGCGAGGACAACCGTCATGGCACCGTATTCACAGTCGCCACCGGCGAACACCCCTTCATCGTCAGTCATCATAGTCCCGCCCTTGGTCACAATACTGTTCCAGCGGGTCTGGTTGATGCCGTAATCGCCATCTTCCAGGTAATCGAGATTCGGATCCTGGCCGATAGCCGGGATAACCATGTCGCACGGAATAACGTATTCGCTGCCGGGGACTTCTACCGGACGGCGCCGGCCTGAATCATCCGGCTCGCCGAGCTCCATCTTGATCACTTCAACGCCGACCACGGTGTTGTCTTCGACAATCAGGCGGGTCGGGTTGCGCAGGAACTCAAACTGGACATTCTCGTCTTCGGCATCGTCGACCTCGTACGATTCAGCTGGCATCTCTTTACGGGTCCGGCGGTAAACCAGAATTGAATCTTCGCATCCTTCACGCAGGGCGACGCGGACACAGTCGATGGCGGGATTAACGCCGCCGACGACGATGACCCGGTTCGGGGTCTTGATCGGCTCACCGAGGGGGGCGGCGCGCAGGTAGTTTATGCCACCTTCGGAAAAACCATTATAACCTTTATCTTCGCCTTCGACCCCCATCGGCTTCGACTTGAAGGCGCCGGTACCGAGGAAGACCGCATCATACTGTTCTTTGAGCTCACGCAGCGAAACATCGCGACCGAGTTTGACGCCGTACTCGATCTCGACGCCGAGGGCGCTGATGATATCAGCTTCACGCTGCAACAGCGGACGCGGCATCCGGTAGTCGGGGATGCCGACGGCGACCGTTCCGCCCGGTTCGCTGAGCATGTCGATAATTTTAACCTGATGCCCTTCGAGGGCCAGATAGTTAGCGCAGGTCAGACCGGCCGGGCCGGCACCAACGACAATAACCTTCTTGCCGGTCGATGGCTTCGGCTGCATCGGCGGTGTCTTTTCGTGCATCCATTCATGATCGGCAGCGACCCGCTTCAACACCATGATACTGATCGGCTCATCGATTGCAGCACGCCGGCAGGCGGTCTCACACGGATGCGGACAGACCCGACCACAGACTGCCGGAATCGGCATCCGGTCGCGGATGGTGTCGAGCGACTCATCGTGCCGATAGTCCTTGATCTCTTCTACATAAGCCGGAATATCAATATGCGCCGGACATTTATCCATACAGGGCGCGGTCAGCTTATCTTTATAAGCCTTGGCCGGCTTCGCCTTCTTCGCACCGTTGATATAGGCGAGGTAATCATCGCGGAAATACTTGACCGAATGAAAGACCGGAACGGCCGCGGTCATACAGAGCGTGCACTTGCAGTTTTCGAGCAGTGTCGCCAAACTTTCGATGGTCTCAAGATCTTTCTCGCTACCATGTCCGGTCGTGATGCGGGCCAGTGTGTCTTGCAACACCCGGGTGCCACGCTTGCCGGGACTGCACTTGGCGCAGCAATATTTCTCCTGCACCCGCTTCATGTACTCGGCAGCCATGGCGACCACGTCAGTGTCTTTGTTGAGCAGGACGATACCGTCCCACCCCATAAACGCACCAATCTTACCGTGATCGAGGTAAGATTCGGGCAACTTCACACTGATCGACGCCAGATCGGTCTCACCGCCCTGACGATTGTCGACAACGTCTTGCCCCCAGCTGGAAAATACGACCTGAGACAAATTGACCTCCCAAATAAACCATCTGCAGTAGATGAAGCGCAGACAGTCGAATCTCTAAATAAAAGAAAAGACGTTCACATGCCGTCTTCCCCAT
>CBDUUF010000135.1:0-5205 GCA_965370375.1 uncultured Desulfuromonadaceae bacterium | reverse complement strand
TCATAGCACGCCATACCCGGAGCCACGTTGTCAAGCAGCGTTGGCTCGATGAAGCGTTGGCCCTCTACGGGGAAATTGCTGCAACTTTCCCGGATCAGGCAGAAGCTGAAATCAGTATGGGGTTGGTTCATTCCAGTCAGGACCGAATAGCCGAAGCAATTGTCTGTTACAACCGCGGCCTCAAGGTTGCCCCTGAGTCGATCTTCGGTTTGAATGCTCTCGGTGATGCGCTGTTTGCCAAGGGAGACATGCAGCAGGCGCTTAAGACATTTAAGCGGGTTATTAAAATTGACCCGGAAGATGCTCAGGCATATTTCAATCTGGCAGAAATGCACTATGACCTCGAAGAGTTGGAGGAGGCTGAGGCCTGTTGCCAGGAGGCCATAAACAGAGACCCCGGCTTTTCTTATGCTTATTTGACCCTTGGGAACATTTATCTAGATCTTGATGAGGCCAACGAAGCGTTGCAGGCATTTCAGGAGTTTTTATCGCGTGAGAGTTCACCGGCGGCAGAGGATATACGATTTGAAGTTGCAGCGGTTGTCGATGGCCTGAAAGCTGAACTCGGAAGTTGAGAAATAGATTATGATCAGAGGTCTGGCGATTCTGCTGCTAGTACAATTTTCAGGTACTGTTATTTCAACCTGGTTGTCTTTGCCAATTCCCGGGAATGTACTTGGTATGGGGTTGCTGTTGTGTGCGCTGTTGCTCGGTTGGGTAAAAGTTGCCTGGTTGGAAGAAGCCGCCGATCTGCTTTTGTCAAATATGGCCCTGTTTTTTGTCCCGGCCGGGGTCGGTGTTATGGTGTATGCCGATCTGATCGGGCGGGAGTGGCTGCCGATAAGTGTCGGGCTTGTTCTCAGCACTTTCTTTGTGATGGCCGTGACCGGGTGGGTTGAACAGTCTTTGTCAGGTCGGGAGAAATAGCATGCTTGTTGCTCTGACCTCACAGCCGTTGTTTGGTATCGGGCTTACGCTGTCGGTATTTGTTCTGGCACAGAAAATTTATCAAAAGAAAAACAGGAACGTCCTGTTAACTCCGGTCGCGGTGACCATTGCGACGATTATTGTGATTCTGTCACTGAGTGGCATCCCGTATACTGCATATTTCAACGGTGGACAATTTATTCATTTTCTACTTGGCCCTTCGGTTGTCGCCCTGGCGGTACCGCTTTATAGACGACGACATGAGATCTACGCAAAACGCGGGCCAATTCTGGCTGGTGTTGTGGCAGGAGCTTTGGTGTCGATTGTTACAGCCAGCGGGCTGACCTGGTTACTCGGTGGCAGTCGTGAGGTCGTGTTGTCAATGGCACCAAAGTCTGTAACAACGCCGATTGCCATTGGTCTGGCAGAAAAAATTGGCGGTATTCCTGAATTGACAGCGGCCATCGTTGTGCTGACCGGTTGTCTCGGGGCGATCTGTGGGCCGGAATTTTGTCGGTTGATCGGGATCACCTCGCCTGCAGCGACCGGTCTGGCCGTAGGGACCGCATCGCATGGAATCGGGACGGCGCGTATGTTGGAACTTGATCATTTTGCCGGAGCGGTTTCCGGCCTCGCCATAGGTCTTAATGGGCTGGTGACTGCTTTTATGTTGCCGGTGCTTTTTTTACTGTTTGCTTGACCGACACATGATAGACCAGAAAGGTTTATCGGTTCGGGCATAAAAAAAGGCAGGCGCCTAAGCACCTGCCTTTTTAATGAATCTGCAACAGAAAAATGATCACCGACCGGCGGCACGTTTCGACGCCTTGAGCGGGTTAACTTTCTGCTCAATGTTATCGATCTTGATTTTCTGGTGTGTAGCAAAGTTACAAAGACCACTGGTCCACTTCTTTTCCGGGGCCGGATAGGAAGTACAGACCGGGCCGATTTCGCTTTCAACAATACGGGCACAACCTTCACAGGCTTCAACGACATTGTGACAACTGTTGCCTTCGAAAACGCAACCACTTTTAGACCAGAAGGTACACTCGATACCTGGTTGAATAGTCTGACACTGCATGGAAAAACCTCCTAGTACGTTTAGCTTTTTTGCTAGCCTCGTTCTCACGAATTCGGCATTCTGACCGATCTTGGATGTGTATGTCAATAGTTATTTTTTTAGAGCAGAATTGCCTTGACCGGTCGTCTCCCCGCCAGCTAATGTTCCGCCAGGAGATAATAGATGTCTAGATCCGCTTGGGATAGCCGTTGCCGTCGTTGTGGCCGCTGCTGTCACGAAAAAATTGAGCATGATGGCCGGATTTTTTATACGGATGTTCCGTGTGAACATCTTGATTTGAAATCCAGACATTGCCAGATATATTCTGAGCGCCATCAGCTTAAACCGCAATGCATGCCGTTGACTCTGGAAACCTTGCAACAGGGTATTCTTCCGCAGGACTGTCCGTACGTCGCAAATCTCGATAACTACAATGCCCCTCAGCTTATGGACGAGGAGGTTTGAGTATACCCTCCGGTCTATAACACGCTTTCTTCTATAATCAATTCGAGCCTTTTCAGCTGCTGTCTGGCGGTATTTGTGGCGACCAGAGACGGTTGGTGGTTAGGGTGGAAACAACTGATTCTCTGCCAGATATGTATAGCAATGTCCAGCTCCCCTGCACGATAAGCGACCAGACCATTAAGCATCAATCGGTCGGCACATTGTTCAATTGCGCTGTCGATTTCATCGAGAGTTAAGTTGATGGTCGATTGCAGATGGGGATCGATCGGATAAATTTCATGCGCCAGACGGAAAAGTCTGCCGGCTCTCTCTGGCCGATCAATAATCCTCGCTTCATCAGCCGAATGTAAAAGTAGGTTTGTCACCTCTGTGTAAAGGTCTGACAGGAACAATTCTGAAACACTTTCTCGCCGTGAGTCAAGAAGGTTCCGTTGAGCCTGCTCGATGTCCCCCTGTGCCAGCGCTTGTTTTATTTGCTGCTGACTTTTGTTTGCCTGTTGTTCTGCCGTAGATATATCCCAGTAGTTCAGGCTGAATACGGATTCATTCCATGATCCGAAATTTGGTGAGGTACACCCACAAATAAACAGAACAGCCAGCGGTAAGATATATTTTATATCAACTACGATGCGCATGCGATCTCCGGTCGTTCCGTGTTTTCAAATAGTTCAGGGAGCGATGATGCAATTGCTATAAATGGCTCAACCAGGGCCGGATTGAATTGATTCCCGCTGCAGAAGCGTATTTCCTGTAACGCTTCATCCCGACTGCGGCCTTTGCGGTATGGCCTTGAGCTGGTCATTGCATCATAGGTGTCAGCCAGGGCGACAATTTGTGCGTGCAGAGGGATGGCGTCGCCACACAATTGATCAGGGTAGCCGGAGCCATCATACCGTTCATGATGGTGCTTAACGGTCGGGATGTATTTGTGTAGGGAAGGGGCCAGTTCCAGAATCTGTGAACCTAAAACCGGGTGTTTAATAATTTGTTGCAACTCGTTATGGTCAAGTTTGCCTGCCTTATTCAAGATGGCATCCGGGACATGAATCTTTCCGATATCATGCAGCAGACAGGCGAGCTCAAGTTCTTTTAGCTCTTTTTTGGAGAAGCTAAGGTTTTCTGCAAGACCGAGAGCCAATTGGGCAACACGCGCCGAGTGCCCATAGGTGTAATTGTCTCGCGCATCGAGGGTCGCAGCGAGAATCCGGACCATATCACCGTACGATGACTCCAGCTCTGTTGCATAACCTTGCAGATTTTCTTTCTGCTGCTGGATTACCCGCGTCATGTGGTTAAAGTTGTGGGTCAATATTCCTAGCTCATCGTTTGACATAACCGGAATATCATCGCTTAGCTCGCCGTTTTGCAGTCTGGAAACACCTTCGGTCAAGCGCTCTATCGGACGGGTCAGGACTGATGCCAGTAGCATAGCGCCAAGCAGGGCAAGAGCGGTCGCCGCGGTGGCAATTAAAAAAATATTTCTATGGGCAGAGCTCTTTGCCAAGACAAGCTCCTGAGTGCTGATGCCAATAACGACACTACCTACCAACTGGTCGGCAAAGATTATCGGTCGGCTGAATTCAAAACATTCGACACCGTCGCGTAATCCTCTTACGACTTCAAAGTCGGCTTGCTGTGCAAGTGGGACTCCAGACATTAATTCAAAGTTGCCGCCTACTTCATCAAGACGATTATGCGCTACTATATTCTGTTCCAGGTCGAGAATTGCGACATACACAAGTTCTGTCTGCGCCCGTTCGATCTGTGCGGCAAGATTATCGAGCGCCAGGCGATCATTTGTCAGGAGGCTGTAGCCTGCCGGTGTCGCTGCAGCCTGTGTGATGGCACTCCCACGTTGAATCAGGGAGTGTAACAGGGACCGATCCATGACCTGTATAACAATTATTGCTATGCTGAATGATGTTACGGCGATCAATAAAAACACAAACAGTGTGAGTCTGAAACGGATACCACGATAGAAGTCGACCGGAGTTTTTCCAGAAAGCTGACCGCCGGGATTTCGCATCCGCCTCGTTATCATAGCTTGGATGTTTTTCAGAAAGTTTTGCGTGCTACGCCGTACGGCCAGGATCACACGGGATGGTGGCAAAACAACTCGGGGGGGATACTTCGAGCGGAACATCAGATGATTTTTATAGCCCAGAACCTGAATTTAGTGCAACAGTTTTTCTTCGCAAACAACTAAAAAGCCGCCCTTAATGGGGGGGATCTAAGTAAATACTGAATGTTACAACGACTCTAAAAAACGCCACCGCTTGACATCTCTTTAACAAACTTGTCGATAAGCTCACTCAAGTCACTGTTGATGTCGCCACCGGGTGCTGTTTCTGATTGTGCCGACCAGATAGGTCTCTCCTGCTCATTTTCTATCGCATATAGAGTCGATTCAATAGTCAGTACATCATAGCTCTGAATACGGGACGGGGTGTGGGTGACATCATAGCTGGCTGAGTAGTTCGGGTACCAGCGATTATAACTGCCGCCTGCCCGGTAACTGTTGTAATCGCCAGTACGGACGCTAGTCTGGGATGGAGTGACGACTGTCTCGGTCCGTTTGTCGATCAGTTTGGTGACCATGACGCTGTCAATATTGTTAGTTTGCATATAACGCAGAACTTCATCACGCTCCAGTTTTTCGCTATGATTGACGATGCGGTAGGCCGGTGTTGCCTGAATACCCTTTTCCTTCAGCCTGACTACCATTATGTCTTCAAAAGAGCGTTTGACCATTT
>CBDUUF010000134.1:0-5274 GCA_965370375.1 uncultured Desulfuromonadaceae bacterium | reverse complement strand
GTTTTTTTGGAAAACCGCCGTATGGTTGACCAATCATCCCTTTAAAGAAATCGATAACCCCCTGCGGGAAAGCAAGTTCTTCGCCACGCTCAAACACATCTTCAGGCTCAAGATTGTTCTGCACCATAAACATAGCCATATCGCCGACGATCTTCGATGATGGTGTCACCTTGATCAGATCACCAAACATATCGTTTACCTTGCGGTACATCTCCTTGCATTCTTCCCAGCGATGGCCGAGACCAAGACCCTCAACTTGCGGCTTGTAATTGGAGTACTGACCACCAGGTATCTCATGGTAGTAGACCTGCGCAGTGCCGCTTCTAAGTTCCGACTCGAAGGGCGCATAGTAGGTTCGGACTGTCTCCCAATAGTTGGCTAATTTCTGCAAGCCATTCTGGTCAAGTTGCGGATCCCAGATCGTCCCTTCCAGCGTAGACAACAGCGCATTCATATTCGGTTGCGCAGTCAGACCGGAGACTGAGGAGAGTGCCGTATCGACGATGTCACAACCGGCCTGAGCGGCCATCATAAGCATCGAACCACCATTACTTGAGGTGTCGTGAGTGTGCAGATGGATCGGGATGCCGATCTCATTTTTCAACGCCTTGACCAGCTTTTCAGCGGCAAACGGTTTGAGCAGACCGGCCATATCCTTTATCGCCAGAATATGAGCGCCCATCTTCTCCAACTCTTTGGCAAGATTAACATAGTATTCAAGTGGATACTTGTCACGTTTCGGATCAAGGATGTCGCCGGTATAACAGATCGACGCCTCGCAAATAGCTCCGGACTTGCGCACCGCGTCCATCGCGACCTGCATCCCCTTGCTCCAGTTCAACGAATCAAATACACGGAAAATATCAATGCCACTCTCGGCCGCCTTGGCGACAAACTCCTGCACCACGTTATCCGGATAGTTGGTATAACCGACAGCATTGGAACCACGTAACAACATCTGAAACAGAATATTCGGTACTTTTTCGCGCAGTCGGTCGAGTCGTTCCCATGGATCCTCGTTAAGAAAGCGCATAGAAACGTCATAGGTCGCACCACCCCACATTTCAAGTGAAAACAGACCACCGCCAAGATGCGCAGTCGCTTCAGCTATCCGGTCAAGATCGAAGGTGCGAAACCGGGTCGCCATCAGCGACTGGTGAGCATCACGCATGGTTGTGTCCGTAATCAGCAGCCGCTTCTCCTTGCGCGCCCAGTCGGCTAAACCTTCAGCCCCTTTTTCACGCAAAATATCGCGGGTACCGCGGGGAAGCTGTTGACCATAGGGGATTTCCGGCAGATCCGGCTCACGCAAATTTTTGAATTTCAACGCCTTCTCGGGAGCAATTCCAGGGAAACCGTTGACCGATGTGTGCCCGACAAAAGAGAGTATTTTGTTGGCGCGATCCTTTTTGACTGGTAGATCGAACACCTCCGGATGCTTATCGAGAAAACTGGTGTCACAGGTTCCGGCGAGGAAGACCGGATGTGTGATCACCTTCTCGAGAAAACCGATATTGGTTTTAAGACCACGAATTCTAAACTCTTGCAGAGCACGGTGCATGGTCCTGGATGCGTCACCGAAGGTCAGACCCCAGGTTGAAATTTTAACCAGCAAAGAATCGTAATGTGGCGTGATAACCGCCCCGGCATAACCGGCCGCAGCATCAAGACGAACGCCGAAACCGGCGGCAGTACGAAACGCTTTGATAACACCAAAATCAGGAGCAAAGTTGTTTTGCGGGTCCTCAGTAGTGATCCTGGACTGAATAGCGTAGCCACGCAGTTCAATATCTTTCTGGTTTTTGATATTAATCTCCGGATCATTGAGTTTATGACCTTCGGCGACGCGTATTTGAGCCTGAACCAGGTTACGCATGGTCACCAGTTCGGTCACCGTATGCTCGACCTGAATCCGAGGATTTACCTCGATGAAATAAAAGTTTTCATCTTTGTCCATAAGAAATTCAATAGTACCGGCATTTACGTAATTAACCGCTTTGGCAATTTTCAGTGCATATCCACAAATTTCCTCGCGTTTTTTCTCAGTTAGATAAAGTGACGGAGCAATTTCAATTACTTTTTGATGCCGACGCTGAATCGAGCAATCGCGCTCGTAAAAGTGGACGAGATTACCATGCTTGTCGCCCAGAATCTGGACTTCAACATGTTTCGGGTTTTCAATATACTTTTCCAGGAAGATAGCGGCATTACCAAATGCAGCCTTTGCCTCTGAAGCCGCAGAGCGCATCCCTTCAAGTAATTCTTTCTGGTTATAAGCAACCCGCATGCCACGCCCACCGCCACCAGCCAGCGCCTTAACAATGATCGGGTAACCGGAAGCTTTGGCGAAGATCAAGGCCTCTTCGTCAGTGCTGACAGAGTTATCTGTGCCAGGTACAATCGGCACGCCAGCCTCGGCCGCAACCTTCTTGCCGGAGACCTTGTCACCGAGACTGCGTTGAATTTCTGGAGTCGGTCCGATAAATGCGATACCGGCCCGTTCACACGCCTCGGCAAAGTCGGGATTTTCCGATAAAAAGCCGTAACCGGGATGAATAGCATCTACATCATTCCTGCGAGCCAGATCAATGATTTCATCAATACCAAGATATGCGTCAACCGGTCCCTTGCCCTTCCCGATGAGATACGCCTCATCCGCCTTGTAACGATGCAGCGACAATCGATCCTGCTCAGAATATATCGCGACCGTATTTATACCTAGCTCGGTACATGCGCGAAAAATGCGAATAGCAATTTCACCACGATTGGCCGCCATAATCTTCTTGAATTTTTTGACCGACATAGAACCTCCAACTTTGTATAGAATCTGGTTATAAATTTAAATTTGAATGAAAATTTACATCGAGAATAAAGACCTTAATTGATACCAAAATTTCAGGACAAAAGTTTTAGTTATAATTAATTTTATTAATAAATTTAGTCACTTAGATATGATTTAATAAAACAGTATAAACAGTCATAAACGGCAGTTGTCAAGATGTAATATCGTTCTATTTTGTAAGCCTATGTAATCTATAGCGATTTATTACTTCAAATCACATTGATTGCGCTATATCGCACCCACATCCCTTTTATCGCAAAAAAGCGTTTATTTTCTATCGACTTAACTGATTTAAAAATCTAGACTCTTGTTCTTTTAGATAATTCATGGCAACATACCGTCAATATCATGACGCAACGAACTATCTGTTTGAGGTAAACATGGAAGCTACAAACGACATTCTCCTGATCGACGATGAAAAAAATAGCCGTGATACCCTGAGTTCTCTCATCACCGCATCAGGTCATCGAGTCCAGTCAGCAGAGTCCGCTGAAAATGCATTGGAGATCCTGCAACAAAAAACCTTCGGTATCATCATAACAGACTTGAATCTTCCCGGTGCCAGTGGCATAGACATACTAAAATGGGCAAAAGAGAACACCCCTGACACCAACGTTATTCTGATAACCGGTATGGGGTCAGCTGAATCCGCTGTGACCGCCATGAAGGAAGGGGCTTTTGACTACATTAACAAACCGCTGAACGTTAAAGAATTGCTGATAGTCATCGACAAGGCATTGGCAAACCGCAAATTGATCAATGAAAACCGCTATCTAAAACAACAACTGCACGGAAAATACAACTTCGACAATATCATTGGCACCAGCCAGGCCATGCAACGTGTATTTCAGCGCATGGAAAAAATCATTCAGACAGATTCCACGGTACTGATTCTAGGTGAATCTGGCACCGGTAAAGAACTTGTCGCCAAAGCGATTCATTTTAACAGTCAGCGCCGGAATCATTCTTTTGTCGCTATCAACTGTGGCGCAATCCCGTCGGAGTTGCTTGAAAGTGAGCTGTTCGGACATGTTAAAGGTTCATTTACCGGCGCTATTGCCAATAAACCGGGGAAATTCGAGTTGGCAAATCGAGGTACAATTTTTCTCGATGAAATATCCACCATGCCGATGGTGTTGCAGTCAAAACTGCTTCGCGTGTTACAAGAACATGAAATCGAGCGTGTCGGCGCCGACAAAACTGTCAAACTTGATGTAAGGGTTATTTCAGCAACCAATGCTAAGTTGGAAATGGAAGTTAAAAAGGGGAATTTCCGGGAAGATCTTTTCTACAGGCTCAATGTCATCCCGATTGAATTGCCATCCCTGAGACAGCGCCATGAGGATATAGCCCTGCTATCCAGACACTTTCTAAAAAAATGCTGCAAGGATATGGCACGGGGGAAAATGACTATAACTAACAAAGCGTTAAGTGCGATGGAGCAATATGACTGGCCCGGTAATGTCCGGGAGATTGAAAATGTGATTGAAAGAACCGTCGCCTTGACCGATGGTAATATTATCGACGTAAACGACTTACCATCATCTATGCGTACCTTAAATCAAGAAAAAACCATCGTATTAGCCCACCCGAAAGTCACTTCAGAGGGGCTGAATTTACCAGAAGTATTGATTAATATAGAAAAAGAGATTATTGAGGAAGCGCTGCGTCTTAGTGCCGGAGTAAAGGCACAGGCGGCAAACCTGCTCCATCTGAACCGCACCACCCTGGTTGAAAAAATCAAAAGGCTCGAGATCACAGAAATCAGGTAGAGAAAGTCTTGATCATTTCATGGTCTTTGGGTTTAAGGTCAACAAATTTAACACCTGAACCGATTGGATAATTGGGCTTGGTCGGATGGGGGCGGGTGTTGTGCCAGGCGACCATCCCTTTACAGTTTATTGTTGCATGATCTCTGTACGGCAGAACGAATTCTATAGTAATGATACTGTTCAAATCAGGCAATTTCATCGATTCGATAAATAACCCGCCACCACTGATGTCCAGACACTTGCCACGACACCCATCTGAGCCACCACCTTTATGGTGAAAGGTGACCGGAAAGAGGCAGGTGCGACGCGGCTCACGAATGCTGGGGAGAAATTGCCGGCCGACTTCAAGAAACTTGTGCCGATCAATCGGCTTGGTCAGCACTCCATCACTGGTTGAATTTTGACAAGCCGTCATCTGGACATCATCATTGCCATCGCAAATCAGGACAATTGAAGCTTGCTTAGATCCAGCGAGCACCTTTAATTTGCGACTCAAATCGGCACCAGTCATATCCGGCAAGTCTGCAGCCGCATAGACAAGCTCAGGTGCATGCTCCTTCCAGACTTTAAGAGCCTCTTCACCTGACTCCGCTTCCAGAATCTCAGCCGGTGTCTTTGCAAGAAACTGCTTTTCGATACTGCGAAAGAATCTGGATCCAT
>CBDUUF010000133.1:0-5275 GCA_965370375.1 uncultured Desulfuromonadaceae bacterium | reverse complement strand
GCGAATTCATCACAAAGCCTTAGAGTAGACACAAAAAAGGCCACGGAAATCCGCGGCCTTTATTCTCATCCAAGATAATCCCACTCACACCCCTCTGAGCATAACCTCTTCAACGTATGCCTGCGCCTGTTCACGGTAGGCCTGCAGAACCGAATCCGGATACGGCTCCAGTTGCAGATCCTTTATCATCTCCTGCTCGGTCACATACTGCTGCAACACCCACTTCTTTGCGCCGCGAATCGCTTTACCCATGGCCGCAATATCGGCTGTTTCAACCATGCCAGGGACGCAGGTAGTGCGGAATTCATAATCAACCCCACTCGCCATGAGCAGATCGATAGATTCAGTTAGCGCTTGCAGATCGACCGGCGCCGTATGCATCTCGCCGTAACGGGCGGGTGCAGTTTTCAGATCGATAGCGACAAAGTCGAGCAACTTTTCGTCGAACATAGCCGACAACCGATCAGGACGCAGACCGTTGGTATCGAGTTTAACCTGCAGCCCGAGTGCCTTGATCTCCCGCATCAAAACAATACAATCAGGATCAAGGGTCGGTTCGCCACCGGAGATGACCACCCCGTCGATAAACGCTGCACGGTTTTTCAATTCATCCAGGATAACCTCTAAAGGATAATCTGGATACTGTTCGGGATTCTGCACCAGGGTCGGATTGTGACAAAATGGACAGGTCAGGTTACAGCCACCAAAAAAAACCAGGGAAGCGATCCTGCCCGGAAAATCGAGCAGGCTCGTCCCCTGGAAACCTTTTACTTTCATCTGCGCTTATTTAGCTTCGTCAGCTTTACGCATGACAAATTCAGAGCGATCTTTAAATTCTTCCTTCTTCCCTTTGTTCCATTGCTGGACCGGGCGAAAAAAACCACACACACGCGAGTAGACTTCTGTTTTTGCATCACATTTTGTAGCCATGATCCCCACTCCTTCTTTTGTTAAATGGGACATCCAAGTCCCGGTTAAAAACTTGCTCAGACTATCAGGCAGCCTGCCCTTCCGACACATGTGGGCAAGCAAAGTGTTCACCGACAATATAGCCGTGTTCCGGACAGACGGTGAAAGTCGGACTGATCGTAAAGTACGGCAGGTGGAAATTCTCGGAAATCCGCCGGACCAGCAAACGTGCAGCGCGCCAGTCTTCGATCCGCTCGCCGAGGAAGCCGTGCAGCACGGTGCCCCCGGTGTAAAGCGTCTGCAAACCATCCTGATGACTCAAGGCTTCAAACAGATCGGTGGTTGCGCCAACCGGCAACTGGGTTGAATTGGTATAGTAAGGCTGATCTTCGCCGGCGACAATGATATCCGGGAAACGCTTGCGATCAGCACTGGCCAGACGGAAGCTGGTCCCCTCGGCCGGAGTAGCTTCAAGATTGTACAGATGGCCGGTCTCTTCCTGGAACGCCTCGAGCTGCTTACGCATGAAATCGAGGGTCTCGACCGCCAGATCATGGCCGGCACCAGCATCGATGCCGCAGCCGATCAGGTTCAGACTCGCTTCATTCATACCGATCAGGCCGATGGTTGAAAAATGATTATCCCAAAAACGACCGCTGCGCTCGCGGATCGCCGACAAATAATATTTGCTGTAAGGGTAAAGACCCTCCTCGGTCAAGCGTTCGAGCTGCTTGCGTTTTAACTCCAGAGAATCATTAGCGAGTCGCATCAGCTCGGAGATCCGGCTGAAAAACGCTTGTTTGTCTTGTGAAATGTAAGCCGCGCGCGGCAGGTTGATGGTAACGACACCGATGGAGCCGGTCAACGGATTGGAGCCGAACAGACCGCCACCTCGCCGACGCAGTTCGCGATTATCAAGCCGCAAACGACAACACATGGAACGGGCATCTTCCGGATCCATATCGGAATTGATGAAATTAGAGAAGTACGGGATACCGTACTTGGCCGTCATCTCCCAGATCGGCTCGTAGCGTGGATTGTCCCAGTCGAAACCTTTGGTGATATTGTAGGTCGGAATCGGAAAAGAGAAAATTCGACCGGAAGAATCGCCAGCCATCATCACTTCACAAAAAGCCCGATTTAACAGATCCATCTCGTACTGGAAGTCGCCGTAGGTATCTTCCATCAGCTCGCCACCGATGATGACCGCTTCATTCGCCATATTTGACGGTGGCTGAATATCCAGGGTGATGTTGGTGAACGGCGTCTGGAAACCGACCCGGGTCGGTACATTCATATTGAAGATGAATTCCTGCATCGCCTGCTTGACATCCGGATAGCTCAGTTCGTCATAACGGATGAATGGCGCAAGCAAGGTGTCAAAGCTGGCAAACGCCTGCGCGCCGGCCGCCTCGCCTTGCAGGGTGTAGAAAAAGTTGACCGACTGGCCGAGAGCAGTGCGGAAATGCTTGGCCGGAGCCGACTGTACCTTGCCGTAAGCGCCGGTAAACCCCTTGAGCAGGAGATCCTTAAGATCCCAACCACAACAGTAGACCGACAGCATACCGAGATCGTGAATATGAAAATCGCCGTTGCGGTGCGCGGTGGCGACGGAGTGCGGATAGATCTTGCTCAGCCAGTAATTGCTGGAAATATTGGCGGCAATGTGATTATTGAGGCCCTGCAGCGAGTAACCCATATTGGCGTTCTCGTTGACTCGCCAATCTTCCTGGGTGAGATACGAGTCGACCGCCTCGACCGACTCCTGCATGAATTCACGGGTCTGGCGGAGAGCTTCATGCTGCTTCCGATAGAGGATATACTCTTTGGCAACCTTGGCGTGGCCATTTTCGATCAGAATCTTCTCAACCAGATCCTGAACATTTTCAACCGTGGGGACCCGGTCATCCTTGTAGATGACCTGCAGAATACCGACAACCTGGTCGGTGATAACGTCCGCTTTGTCCATGTCGGTACCACCGACACTGCGCACAGCCTTCTGGATTGCGCCGCTGATGTTATCTTTCTCAAACGGCGCCAGGCGCCCGTCCCGCTTACGTATGTACTCCAACATGATCTCCCTCCAAATTCAAAAATCCGACTGAATCTTCCCGCAATCAAGCCACACACTCCGAAACACATATAAAATGCAACAGTGTTTTTTGTATCACAAAACCTGGCAGACGCAAAGATAAAACCACTACATATTGTCTTATTTGTCGACATCAAACACTAGATATTGTGAAAAACCGGTGGAAATCCTGTGGATTAGCTGCATAACTGCGTGACATTCTTGACCGATTATACTCTCTGTGCTAAACAGACAGAGCAACCCCTCTGGAGGATAAAGTCATGACTGATCTGGCTCGGTTCGGCATTTCAATCGACCAACAACTGCTCGAAAAATTTGACCAGCTGATCAACCGTAAAGGGTATGTCAATCGCTCCGAAGCTATCCGTGACCTTATCCGCAACACTCTGGTTGAGGATTCCTGGCAGACCGGCGACGATGAAACCGTCGGCACCGTCACCCTGGTCTACGACCATCACACCCGCGATCTGTCCGACAAACTGACCGAACATCAGCACAGCCACCACGACGCAATCGTCTCGTCGATGCATGTTCATCTCGATGCCCATCATTGCCTCGAGGTGGTAGTCGTGCGCGGCACCGCCAGCAAGGTCAAGCGCCTGGCGGATGGTCTGATCGGAACCAAGGGGGTCAAGCACGGTAAACTGGTGACAACCACCACCGGCAAAGGCTTGAAATAGGCCGGGCAGAACAAGGGCGCGAAAAGCGCCCTTTTCCAGCGCAATCAGTAGCACGAAATAGTAATTCGTATGACAGAATTCTGTCGGCTACAGTTTTGTACGCATCAGGAATGTGTCAAATGGGGCTGCCATTGGACGTTATTTGCTAAAAACTTAAAGCAGATCTCTCCATTCTGTCGAGATGACAAACGTACAAAAAATCGTTTACCAGATTGTCATTTCGAACAACGAGAGAAATCTCGTTTTTATTCTTGTATTAAGTTTTGCCATTTTAACTAAAGAAAGAAATCTGCATGACGAAACAGCATCAGTATTTCATTTACCTTTTAGTTAATGCGAACAATAAGGTCATTTACGTTGGCATGACAAACAATTTAGAACGACGGATATTTGAACACAAAAACAGTCTGATTGAGGGGTTTACAGCTAAATACAATATTAACAAGCTGGTCTATTTTGAGGAAACCAAAGACGTAACAACTGCGATTTCGCGAGAAAAAGAAATCAAGAAATGGCGGCGTGAAAAGAAAAATGCTCTCGTTGAACAAACAAATCCAGCGTGGAGTGACTTGAGCCCTGACTTGTTTTGATGCAGGTAGTGATAAAACCTTAAAAACAGATCTCTCTCTGTGTTCGAGATGACAATCGCATAAGCAACAGGATGATAGTGCCTGTCATTTCGACCAAAGGGAGAAACTCGCAGTTAAACACACACTGGCACTGTTCTTGTAAAGAACAGACCCGACTTTTAACGACCGGATCCCGTATGGCAAAGATTGACACCACATTTTTTGATCTCGGCAGCCTCGATGCCCTGGCTTATCGCCGCTCGCCGATCCATACCCTCGATCCGCGTGCCAAGCTGATCACCACTCTGGTCTTTATCGTTACCGTCGTCTCTTTTCACAAATATACCTTGTCCGGACTGCTACCGTTCTTCGTCTTTCCGCTCTACCTGCTTATCCGCGCCGAGCTACCGATATCCCAGGTACTGAAGAAGCTGCTGATCGCCCTGCCGTTCGCCTTCTTTATAGGCATCTTCAATCCGTTGTTTGATCAGGTGCCGATGCTGCAACTCGGGCCACTTACCGTCAGCGGCGGCTGGGTCTCGTTTTTTTCAATCCTGCTCCGTTTTACGTTGACCGTCACCGCCGCCCTGACCCTGATCGCCACTACCAGCTTCACCGGCATCTGTATGGCGATGGAGAAACTCGGCTGCCCACGGGTGTTTGCCCTGCAACTGCTGTTTCTTTACCGCTACCTGTTTGTATTGATTGATGAGGCGACCCGGCTGATCCGTGCCCGGGCGCTGCGCACCTTTCATGGCCGTGGCCGTGGGTTGAAGGTGTTCGGCAGCCTGCTCGGCCAGCTCCTGCTCCGTTCGATCGAACGGGCGCAGCGCATCCACCTGGCGATGAACTGTCGCGGTTTCGATGGCGATATCCGCATGCGTCAACCGATCCGTTTCCAGACCAGAGATGGTTTGTTTATTTTGTTCTGGAGCAGCCATTTTATCGTCTGCCGCGGTTGGAACATTCCACAACTGCTCGGTTCTCTTTTTCTGGAGATTTTCTGATGAGCCATCATATTGTTG
>CBDUUF010000132.1:0-5448 GCA_965370375.1 uncultured Desulfuromonadaceae bacterium | reverse complement strand
CCATTCCTTGACGGCAACATTATAATTCTGCACCCGCTCGTGCGTCAGGGCCAGATCAGTCAATTCATGGTAGTGCGTAGCGAACAGGGTGCGGGCCGCAACCTGCTCGTTGTCGTGCAGATATTCAGCCACCGCCCAGGCAATACTGACACCATCAAAGGTCGAGGTGCCACGGCCGATTTCATCGAGAATAATCAGACTACGTGGCGTAGCATGGTTGAGAATATTGGCCGTCTCGGTCATCTCAACCATAAAGGTCGATTGACCACCTGCCAGATTGTCGCTGGCGCCAACCCGGGTAAAAATACGATCAACCACACCAATCCTGGCGCTGCCGGCCGGTACCAGCGAGCCGATCTGAGCCAGCAAGACAATCAGGGCGACCTGCCGCATATAGGTCGATTTGCCGGCCATATTCGGGCCGGTAATTATCAACAGCTGATTTTGTTGCAGGTCAAGTTTGACATCATTCGGCACAAACCGCTCGTCAGTGATCATCGCCTCGACGACCGGATGCCGGCCATCGATGATTACCAGGACATCGCTGTCGTCGACCTCCGGCACGATATAGCGGCGCTCATGCGCCACATCAGCCAACCCGCACAAAACATCAAGCTGGGCCAGAGCCGAAGCGGTCTGCTGCAACTGCTCACCATGCTGGGCCAATTGGTGACGTACCGCCTGAAACAGTTCGTACTCAAGCTCGACCATCCGCTCTTCGGCACCGAGCACTTTCTCTTCATACACCTTCAGCTCCGGAGTTATGTACCGCTCAGCGTTAGCCAGAGTCTGTTTGCGTTGATAATCGTCAGGCACCCGGTCGAGATGTGTTTTGGTTACTTCGATATAATAGCCGAATACCTTATTGTAGCGCACCTTGAGCGAAGATATTCCGGTGCGCTCGCGCTGCTCGGTTTCCAGCCGGGCGATCCAGCCCTTCCCTTCACGCCGGATAGACCGCAATTCGTCGAGTTCAGCATGATATCCTTCGCGGATCATGCCGCCTTCGCGCAGAATGAAAGGTGGATCATCGACAATCGCCCGTGCAATCAAATCGACTACTGCCGGCAACGGGTCGATACTGCGACCAAGCTCGGCTGACAACTCCGACTGTAGCGACTGCAGATGAATCAGCAGTTGCGGCAGCTGTTGCAGTGAAATTTTCAGGGCGACAAGATCTTTGCCGTTGGCGTTAGCCATGGCAATCTTGCCATTCAACCGTTCCAGATCGTAGACACTGTCGAGCAGGGTGCGCAGATCGTCGCGCAGCAACGGTTCTTCAACCAGCTCAGCAACCGCCTGCTGACGGTGCCGGATGCGCTCGACATCGACCAGCGGTTGATTGATCCTTTGACGCAAAGCCCGCCCGCCCATAGCCTTAACCGTCCGGTCGAGAATCGACAGAAGCGACCCTTTACGACTGCGATCATACAGCGTCGCCGTCAACTCCAGGTTACGGCGGGTGGCATCGTCAAGCACCATATAATCGCTGACATGATATGTGGCTGGTGGCTGCAGATGCGACACCATGCCTTTTTGTGCTTCCAGCAGATAGTGCAAGGCCGCACCGGCGGCCCGGACTGCGGCTGGCAACCCCTTGCAACCAAAAGCATCGAGGCCGGAACAGTTAAAAGTCTCAAGCAACTGCTCCTTTGCATTTGTTTCATCGCAGGTCCAGGCCGGCACCCGGTTGACAATCCGGCTGGACAACACCTGCGGCAGTGCAGCCAGCAGTTCGTCACCCTCGGCATCATCGGCCAGCAACACTTCAGTCGGATCGAGCGAGGCAATCTCGCTACGCACCGTCTCAATAGCCCCAACTTGCGTAACCCGAAATTCACCGGTGGTGATATCGAGGCGGGCTAGACCGAAGCGGTCATCGCCGGAGCGGACCACGGCGAGTAGAAAATTATTTTCATTCGGTTGCAGGGTATCGGTATCAACCACCAGGCCGGGTGTAATCACCTGCACTACGTCGCGCTTGACCAGCCCCTTAACCGCCTTCGGGTCTTCCACCTGCTCGCAGATGGCGACGTTATGACCGCTTTCCACCAGCTTGGCAATATACGGCTGGGCGCTATGAAACGGGATGCCGCACAGCGGGATCTCATTATCTGCACCCTTATTGCGTGCGGTCAGGGTGATATTTAAAATGCGTGATGCGGTGACCGCGTCATCCAGAAACATTTCATAAAAATCGCCGAGGCGAAAAAAAAGAATTGCGTCAGGATACCTGGACTTGACTTCCAGATACTGGTGCATCATCGGTGTCACTTTTGCCATCAAACAAACCTGTCATCCATGGGGTGATTCAACCCGACACAACTGCCGAAAAAAAATGGCCAGAAAAGCGGTGTTATGTTAACAAACAGCCCGATCAAAGTAAACTGTTTGACAACGAAATTCTCCTTATTTTTCAATAGCCGACAGCTGTTTGACAGCAATCCACCTTGACGCCTCTCTGCACGGGTGTTAAACAGAGTTCCACACTTCGCAGAAAGGTTGGAACAGTAAAATGAACACCCTGAAGATCACCGATTTTGATGTTGCTGACTGGCAAGATGAAAGCCGCGTCGACAAGCTTTGCCAAGAAGTTTTACGCCAGTTTCACCGCAACTTGCTCGACGAGCAAAAATGCGAGCCACTCGAGGCCGGTAGTCTGGCCCGGGGCGCTGACTATTTCCTGCGCGAATTCATTATCGGTGACCGACAAAATAATATATTTGAAATAGACCCGATCAGGGTTCGTCAATTTGCCGGGAACTGGTATATTATCAAGAACATGGAACCAAACATGGAGGAGTTGACTGACCTGCTGTACGGCATCGACGCCTTCTACAATTGGGCGACCGACTCCACTCTGTACAATAGCCAACAGCAAAAGGATCTTAACGATTACTGCCAGGAGTTCGACAGTTACCGGGAGCGGATCGAGAGTTTCTGGGCCATTACCGACAATTACACTGAGTGGGATAGCGAAATCCCGATTACTTAATAGTTGACCAGATCAAGACTTGCAGGAAACTACGTGACCACCAACGCCAAAAAAAAGCTGCATGCTGCAAGACTTTCGGTTATTGTCGCCAGCAGCCTTGCCATATTAAAGCTGAGCACTGGTCTGATAACCGGTTCGATGGCTGTCCTCGCCTCAGCCGTCGACTCCCTGCTCGACATCCTCATGTCGAGTATCAATTTTGTCGCTATCCGCAAGGCCGATGCACCGGCTGATGAATGTCACCCCTTCGGCCACGGTAAATACGAGACCGTCGCCACCCTGATCCAGGCCTTTATCATCACCCTTTCCGGTAGCTGGATTATCTTCGAATCCGCTCGTCGTCTAATCCAGGGCAGCAGCCTGCAAAATCTCGAGGGTGGCGTCGGCGTCCTGGTTATCAGCTTGTTTGCTTCAATCGGCATCAGCCGCTACCTGAAGCGGATTGCCAAGGAGACCGACTCATCGGCCCTGGAAGCCGACTCTCTGCACTTTGCTATGGACGTCTACACCAACCTGGCGCTGGCTGTCGGCTTGATTGTCGTCCAGTTTATCAACCTCCCCTGGCTCGACCCGGCGTTGTCAATTCTGGTCGGTCTCTACATCCTGACAGAAGCCTTTCGTCTGGTGCAACATGGCATGCGTGACGTTCTCGACGCCGAGCTGCCAGCCGGTGTCCGCGACAGGGTCACCCAATTGATTGAAGATCACCGCGAGCACCTGATCGATTATCGCAACCTGCGCACCCGGCGAGCCGGCTCGCAAAAATTCATCGACATGGAGATGATTGTCTGTCGGCATCTGTCGGTTGAAGAGGCACACGACATCGCCGATATGCTTGAACAGAAAATCAAAAAAAGTATTAATGGCGCTGACATCACGATCCATATCGAACCGTGTCACAAAGAGGCCTGCCCCGGTATGGACGTCTGTACTTCAGAAAAAACCCGGCTCGAATAGTCGAAATCTGCTCTTTTATCTGCCCAATCAGGGATGATTGTTTTTTATATGCTTGGCAACATTGCTAATCTACCTGCCTACTGAAATATACCTTTGGTGTAGATTTACCCCTTGTTTCTCGCCAGAATTCAATTAATATTAGCTAACGGATCAGTTCTGTTTATTCTTACGGGATGCTCATGAATATCGACCGCAAAAAACCATTCAAACTGCCAGACCTGTCAAAAACTCGGGCACTTTACGAAGACCACTTGCCGTTTATTGAGGCGACCCTGCACAGCCTTTACTTGGAGGTCAGTCAACTCCTTGAGTTACATGGCTTCACGCCGACCATCAATTACCGGGTGAAACGGTTTGATCCCTATTTTGAAAAACTGCGCAAACAAAATCTTCGCGGGGATGGAAAAAATTCGCATCAGATCGATGATTTTCTCGGCATAAGAATCATCTGTCCGTTTCTGGAGGATATCGACTCGATAGAGAGACTCCTCTCAACCAGTTTTGAAGTGCTGGAAACCGAACGTAAGTCTGCACAACATTCCTTTCGCGAATTCGGCTACGACTCAGTCCACCTGTCGATTCAAGCAAACCGTAAAATGTTCAATGCACCTATCCCCGGCGTGCGGAATGTCTGTGAAATTCAATTACGCACTATCCTGCAAGAGGCCTGGGCCGAAGTCGAGCATGAACTTATCTATAAATCCGATATTTCTATGCCGAAAGAGTTGGCCCGGCGTAAGCTGGCGGCACTGAACGCTTCACTTGCTCTCTCCGATCTAATCTTTCAGGAAATTCGTGATTGCCAGAAAGAGATCCGGCAACATGACCGCAAAAAACAGGAAATTCTCGACAAAACGGTCGATGAACATTCCCGGATCGACATATCGGCTGACCAGTTGGATCAGACAAACACTCTGCCGTCAATGCACAGAAGTCGCCTGGAAAAGACCATGTTCAGGGCACTTGAGGCGCACAGCAACCACGATCTGGATACGGCAATAGAACTCTATGGCGTCATTCTCGGAATGAAGCTTGACGGTAGTGTTCGTTCATTGGTCTATAATCATCGAGGCATGGCTTACTTCTCGCTCAGCAACTACCTTCAGGCGGTTAAAGACTTCACTCGAGCAATCCACTTCAACCCGACCAGCGACCGCAGCTACGCCAATCGCGGTCTATGTTTTCGCGTAATGCAGCGTTTCGATCAAGCCCTGGCTGATTATACTGAAGCACTTAAAATTGACCCGAACCGGCCGGACGCTTGTTTTGGTCTGGCCCAGACCCATTTTGACATGAGCGAACCTGGCAAATCGTTGATCGTGTGCAAAAAGGTGCTTGAGATCAGCCCTGGATACAAATCTGCCAGGGAGCTTATTGCTCAGATTTCCCGTGATAAGCTAATCCAATAAACAAAATAAAAATTGTTTTGCATTGGTTTTAAATCCTGTTCTGCCAGCCTTTCACGACTAAAATGAAACTCAAAATCATTATAATTC
>CBDUUF010000131.1:0-5458 GCA_965370375.1 uncultured Desulfuromonadaceae bacterium | reverse complement strand
CCAATTCACGGGCGAGATCGAGCAGTTTGTCACGATTGCCGGACTCGATCAGACCGCCGACCAGCATGCCGGTCACCTCGTGCTGACCGAAAAACAGTTCACTGTTATCGACCCGAAATTCAGCTTGCTCTTCCATGCTGTCGAAAGAGAAATAATAGGTCTGCAGCAGCTTGATAATCTCCGGATCGCTCGATTCAAACACCACAGCAATTTCCGAATCTTCATCCTGAGTACTGCGCAACGGGATCAGGAAGGCTTCAAGCTCAATCGTTCCGGTGGTGGAGATCGCCTGCTCAAGGTTCCAGTAGCCACCTTCGATACTCAGCCACTCGCGCGGCACATCACCCTGCTCAAGCTGAGCGATATCGACTACGGCCGGTTCCGGGTTGTTAAACAGGAGGTGAAGATCACTGGCACCGAGAAACAGCATGACCAGACAAACAGCAAGGAGAGTATAGCGAAATCGACTCATTGTAGTATTTCCAAAGTAGGCTGAATAATTAACAGATAAAAAAAGGGCCGCCAAATCGGCGGCCCTTACGTTATGGCAAAGCAGTTAGAAAGTCAAGCGGCTCAGGCTTCAGCCCCTTCACGAACGTAGTCAGGTTGCTTCTTGGTCAGCAGCGAGACAATGATCAGAGCCAGGAAGCTGGCCGGAATCGAAATCAGAGCCGGGCTGTTGATGCTGATCGGTGCATCAGTCGGCAACATGCCGTAGCGGACATACATATCCGGTGAAATCAGGATAAGACCAAGGGAGGTCACCAGACCAACCCCGATCGAGGTGGACACACCCTGAGCCGTGGTCCGCTCCCAGAACAGCACCATCAGGATCGCCGGCAGGTTAGCCGATGCGGCGACCGCAAAAGCCCAGCCGACCAGAAAGGAGACGTTCATCCCCTCGAACATGATGCCGAGATAAATGGCGATCAAACCGACGACCACTGCCGAAAGTTTACCGGCCCGGACCTTGCCTTTATCGCTCATCTTCATGCCGAGGAAGTTGTCCATCAGGTCATGGGCAACCGCACCGGACGAAGCGACGATCAGACCGGATACGGTACCGAGCACAGTAGCAAAAGCGATCGAGGAGATGATCGCAAACAGGACGACACCAAACGACATCGCCAGCAGCGGTGCGCTCATGTTGTTGTCGGTCAGGTTGATGACACCGCTGGTCATGGCGCCGAGGCCGAGGAACAGGGTCAGGATGTAGAAAAAGCCGATGGCGGCGATAGCAACGATGGTCGACTTACGGGCCGCTGCTTGGCTCGGTACGGTGTAGTAACGGATCAGGATGTGCGGCAGTGCGGCGGTTCCGCAAAACAGAGCCAGCATCAGGGAGATGAAGTTAAATCTCTCCATCGGCGAGGCGTTATCAACCTTGAACTTCATGCCGGGACGGAGCAGACGGCTGCCCGGGGTCGGCTTCTGGTAGTAGACAACAACCTTGCTGGCACCTTCATTCAAGTACTTTTTGCCCCACAGGACCACAGTACTGTTCTGAATAGCCGAAAGAAAACCGAGGGGACCGATAGCACCGGTCTGCGCGACATCTTTACCATTAATCTTCAATTCTTTGATGTGACCGACAGCGAAAAACCTACCCTCTTCTTTCGCCGAACCGTTGAACAGTTTGGTGCCGTCAGCGAGGGTCTTGACGAACAGGGTCTCATCGAGAACCAGTCCTGCGTCGGTTTCATTGATTTTCCAGACCGATTCAGCACCGTTGTTGGTCAGCTTGACGAATCCGGCCTCACCGTAGACCGAGCTCTTCCAGTCAGCGGTAGTTGCATAATCCGGGTCGGAAATCGACAGGGAACCATTGGCCGCAACCGTTGCAGAGAGAGTCTGGAAGACATGATACTCTTTGGTTCCACCCTGGTCAGGTTCGGTACTCAGACCACGGTAAAGCACACTACCGACGAGGATGGTGGTAAAGATCAACAGCAGGGCACCCTTGAAGAACTGAACATAAGTGGTCGAAGCCATACCGGCGGTGGCGACGATGATGGTAACGACGACACCGACAATGCAGACCCCGACCCAGTGCGGCATGCCGAGTAGCGGCTGAACCAGAACACCGGCACCGACCATCTGCGGAATCAGGTAGAAGACCGACACAATCAGGGTCGAGATGGCGGCCATCAGCTGAATACTTTTGGAGTTGAACTTCGAATCGAGAGCATCGGTGAAGGTAAACTTGCCGAGGCGCTTCATCGGCTCGGCAACCAGGAACAGCGCGACCATCCAACCGGCGAGGTAACCGATGGCGTACATCCAGCCATCGTAACCAGAGGTTGCGATCATGCCGCAAATCCCGAGGAACGAAGCGGCCGAGAGGTAATCACCGGCAAAAGCGATGCCGTTGGTGAACCAGTGGATGTTACCACCGGCAGCATAATAGGCGTCAGCCGAGGTGGTACGACGGGCCATGTAGAAGGAGAGCCCGAGCACGAAAATGACGAAGGTGAAAAAGAGGCCGATAGCCAGCGGAGATTGAGTATATACCATGAGCTGAGGCCCCCTTAATTATTCATCCGCGCTTCGGCGGCGTTGCACATGCTGTTATAGATGACGGCTAGCACCAATGCAAAAACGATCAGTGAAAAGCCGAAGACAACCGCCAGGGTCTGCCCCATGACGACGATTTCCATCAGTGACGGCTTGATCGAGTTGATGGCGACGAAGCTGGCGTAACAAATAGTGTAGACAATGAACATGTAGACACCGAGACGTGTCTTGTACGCCTGGGCATCGTCCTTACCGAGTTTGACTGCGGGTCCGTGTCCCATTTCAGTCCTCCTTTTCCATTAAAAAGTTTAGCTGCGAATACCTGTAAATTGAACCAACGACATAGCATGGCTGCCAGACAAACAGCATCCCGGCGACCTGTAATATAACTGCCCATAAGCACCACTGACCGCAGTAACAAAGACTGCAATCACTTCAAAGGTAAATATCACCTTAAAGTGTGGTGGTATTTTATCCCCTGCATGGGAGAAAATTCCGCCACAGAATACGTTGTTTTATAAGGAAGTCAACCGGAATTTTTCTTTAACATTACTGTTTTATGGGATTAAATAATATTTTGTGTTGAGATTTCAACTAGATAAGATCGGGTAATTTACACCAGATAAAGGTCGTAAAAAAGTGTTTTACCTTATCTGGTATTCTCGTCTATTCGTGTATCCACCAACGAGCACAAAGCTTTTCGATCATTTTTGGATGTGCTAGACTACGGAGACTGCTGCGGCATGAACAAGTGGGGACTAAACAGGAATACGTCGCTTTTTGCAGAAGCTGCGGATGATGGTTTCAGACTGGCGAAGACGACTGAGCTGCATGTTGCGTTTTTTCAACGCCATGACATCGTCGAGCGGGATCGTCACCGCGCGAAGTTCCCGTGTCACCATAGCCAGGTTAGTCAACATAACCTTCATATCCTGCGGCGAGTAACTCTTCAGTTGCGGCGGAGAAATCTGCAGAAAACCGTCGCGAACATCCTGGGCTATTTTTTTGGGATTACCACTTATGGCCATACAAACACTCCTGTCCACATCATGAAGCAGGGAACAACATGACAGAATACAAAGTTATTGAATCATCTACCGTAACCGATGACAACCTGGAAGAGATACTCAATCACTGGACCGCTCTCGGTTGGACTCTGGATGGCATGAACTTCGCCATGCGTGAAGCGAGCAAGCGACCGGCGATGGCCTTCATCCTGTTCACCCGTGAAGTAGATTAGTACGCCGTACCGACTTTCTTGCGCACTTTATTGATAGTTTTACTGGCTGCATAACGCGCTTTTTGGGCACCTTCAGCCAGAATCTTTTTCAAAGTATCTGGATCTTCGAGCAGCACCTGACGCCGTTCCCTGAATGGTGCGAAGAAGTCCCGCAATGTTTCAAACAGTTCCTGCTTCACCTCACCATAACCGAGTCCACCGGCCTGGTAACGCTGGCGTAACGCCGCACACTCTCCGGCATCGAGGAACAGACTGAAAATCTTATAGACATTACATTTGTCCGGATCCTTCGGCTCTTCGACCGGTGTCGCATCAGTAACAATCCGCATCACCTGCTTGCGCAGCGCCTTATCCTCCAGAAACAAATCAATGGTATTGCCGTAACTCTTGCTCATCTTCTGCCCGTCCAACCCCGGGACGGTCGCAACATCATCATCAATCTCGGGATCCGGCAGGGTGAAGATGTCACCATATTGATTATTAAACTTGATCGCAATATCACGGGTCACTTCAACGTGTTGTTTCTGATCCTTACCAACCGGCACCTTCTCACTCTGATACAACAGAATATCAGCCGCCATCAACACCGGATACGCAAACAGACCATGATTGGCCGCTATCCCCTTGGTCACCTTGTCTTTATAGCTGTGGCAACGCTCAAGCAGGCCCATCGGCGTGAAATTCGAAAGGTACCAGGTCAACTCCTGCACTTCCGGGACATCAGACTGCACCCAGAATACTGATTTTTCCGGATCAAGGCCCAACGCCAGAAAACTGGCCGCCGCCTCGAGCGTGCCACGGGCCAGCACCTTGCCATCACGCAGTGAAGTCATTGCATGGTAATTGGCGATAAAGCAGAACAACTCCTGCTCTTCCTGGTGCGCAATCATTTTCTGCATCATCCCGAAGTAGTTGCCGAGATGCAATGCTCCGGAAGGCTGTATTCCTGAAAGAACCCTCATCGTTAATCTCCGAACAATCCAGCTGTTATATACAAAAACGTAACGAGCAGAAACCTGCCGTCGCAAACCACGCTACAAACCTTATTTACAGCGCACCAAGCTAACAGTTCCACCTCTTAGCGTCAATCCGAAAGCTCACCGACAACAGCCCCGCATCTGTTTAATACGGGGCTGTGCTTTGCCAGGTCGCTTACGCTGATAATCAGAATTTATAGCCGAGACTGAGGCCGACCAGATGCAGATCCGACTCGTACTTACCGCTAGCATCGCTTTCCAAAGAAGGCGACGGCGGAGCAATAGTATTGTTTTTTGTACGTGGTTCCAGATATTGGTAACCGTAACTGGCATCCAGAGTAAACGAACCGAACGGATATGAGACCCCGAGAGTGAACAGATGAGAAGGACTGTCAGGTATTCCCGGTTCGAACGTTGAGTCAGGGATCGGGTCTTCACCGTAAAGATAGCCAAAAAGCAATCGTGTTTCACTTCCCATAAGATATTCACCACCAAGACTATAGGCCCAGGTGTCGTGCCAATCGCGTGGCTGGATTGCAAATGTAGAGCCACCGACTGGCTGATCAAAATCTATTCTCAACTGGTCGAAGGCACTCCACCCTTCCCATCGGACACTCGCTTCAAGGAGTAACTGCGAGGATATCTGATAAGCAAGACCGGCAGAAAACTGTTGAGGTAGCGGTAGTTTAGTTTGGGCACCAGTTGTTGGAAATATTCCTGAAAGTGT
>CBDUUF010000130.1:0-5492 GCA_965370375.1 uncultured Desulfuromonadaceae bacterium | reverse complement strand
TCTGGACTCGACATCAGGGTATTGACCGACACCGATTAGAAAGTCTTCGCCGTCTTTACTTTGCGGTGCAATTTCGACCTCTAATGTTTCGCCTTCCCGCTCAATCACGAAGGTATCGATACGGCCTTGACCCTCTTGAATCTTCCGTTTCATATCAAACCAGGTAACAATCCTGGTCCCGGAAATTTCAACAACCCGGTCACCGGTTTGCAGCCCGGCTTCATCAGCCGGATCGCCGGGACGCAGTCCACCAATAACCGGACGTTCAACCGGTTGCAGACCAAGTGCCATCAGTCCATCCAAGCCATTATTCTCCGGCTGTATGGTCAATTCGACGAGTTCTGCTGTTCTCTCTACCGTGAATTGTATGGTCTCACCAGCCGCAGATATCAGGGCGATATTCCCTTCCTGCCAACTACCAACCGGCTCACCACCGATACCGACAATGCAGTCACCAACCTCAAAGCCTGATCGTGCGGCATCGGAACCACTGACTACATAATCGGCACAAGCCGGCGCATCGATATAGACCGGTATATTTACACCGACCATATAGGCGATCGGCAACACCACAAACGGTAAAACCAGGTTCATCAGCGGACCGGCAGCGACAATTGCGATCCGCTTGCCAACCGGCTTGTGCGCAAAGGAGCGCTCAACCTCCTCAGGCGTCAACGGTGCATCCTCGCCCTGCTCGCCACCGCCCTCACCCAGCATCTGAACATAGCCACCAAGGGGTACAGCGCAGATCAAATATTCAGTCTCGCCCCACTTTTTTCCTAACAATTTTGGCCCGAAACCGAGGGAGAATTTCAAAACCTTGACCCCGGATGCCTTTGCAACCAGGAAATGCCCCAGTTCATGCACAAACACCAACACACCAAGCATGATAATACCAAAAACAAATGTCACAAAGTTACTCCTTAACTTGTTTAAAAAAAATCATGCGCGTCAACACGCAACTCAATACTTATGTAAAATCTCGCGCGCAGTCTCGCGCGCCCAGCCATCAACATGCAACACATCATCTATATGCTTTAATTCTGCCCCATGATGCTGTTCAAGGGTTGACTGAATTATTTCAGCAATGGCAATGTATGTAATCTGCTCTGACAAAAAGGCTTCAACGGCTACTTCGTTAGCCGCATTAAGTACCGCTGGGAATGAACCACCTTCTGCTAAAGCTTGATATGCCAGCGGTAAACAAGGAAACAAGCTATGGTCCGGCTCCTTGAATGTCAATGATCCGAGTCGACATAAATCGAGTGGCGGCAGATTAAGCGGTAACCGCTCCGGATATGAAAGAGCATAAGCAATCGGTCCCTTCATGTCTGGTATACCAAGCTGCGCCATAACCGAACCATCGATATATTCGACCATCGAATGGACAATACTCTGCGGGTGGACATGAACAGCAATCTGGTCTCCCGGCAGATCAAACAGCCAGTGCGCCTCAATCACCTCTAGCCCCTTATTCATCATGGTCGCCGAGTCGATCGTGATCTTGCGCCCCATATTCCAGTTCGGGTGCTTAAGGGCATCATTCAGAGTTACTTCACGCAGAGATTCCGGGGTGTAGTCGCGGAACGGACCACCAGATGCAGTCAGAATAAGGCGTCTGACATCCCGATCCCGATGACCTTCGAGCGATTGAAAAATAGCCGAATGTTCACTGTCTACCGGAAAAAGTTGTACACCCTTGTTTTCCACCGCCCGCATCACTAATTCACCGGCGGTGACCAGAGTCTCCTTATTAGCCAGGGCAATATCTTTACCCGCCTCAATCGCCGCCATGGTCGGAATCAGACCAGCAGCGCCAACAATGGCTGAAACCTCCATCTCGGCGTCCGGGTGAGTCGCACAAGCGATCAACCCCTCTACCCCGTAAACAATAGCCGGGCCTTCCGGACCTAACGCCTGCTGCAATTGAGCCGCACTTTCCGGTGCAACAACCGCAACCAGTTCCGGCCGGTACGCTTTAATTTGTGTCAGTAGAAGGTCGAGATTATAGCCAGCAGTAAGAGCTACAACTTTGAACCGCTCTGGGTGTGCCGCGATTATCTTAAGGGTATTGACGCCGATAGATCCAGTAGAACCGAGAATTGACAGTTTTTTCATGAGGATCAGAGACCAAGCATGTTGATAAGACAATATGCGGCTGGAAATGCAAACAAAAGACTATCGAGTCGATCAAGCAGGCCACCATGCCCGGGAATCATAGTTCCAGAATCTTTCACGCCGCAACTCCGTTTAAGCATCGATTCAAACAAGTCGCCTACCTGGGAAAAAACACCAACAATCAGTGCAACCAGAATTACTGGGCCATAACCGAGTTCAGGTAGAAACAGATTCGAGAACATTAATGCCGCAAGCAAGCTTCCGACCAGCCCACCCAGTGCACCTTCAACGGTTTTATTCGGGCTTATGGCAGGGTACAACTTGACCTTGCCAATGGCCGAACCAACAAAATATGCGGCTGAATCACCGATCATTACCAGTGCCAAAACAAAAAACACCCATTCTACACCTGATTCAAGTGCTCTTAGTTTTGCCAGGACACTTAACAACAGAGGCAGATAGAAAAAACCGAGTAAAGTTATTCCAAGCTGCGCAATCACCGTTGTCAAATCCCGGAAACGAAACAGATAAACGGCAGAGAAAAAGACAAACAGTCCACATAAAAAGCTTATAACAAGCTCCGGACTTTGCCAACAAAGCACAGCGGTAAAAGCCGTGCCACCTATTGTAGCTAATATTCGTTCAAGACCACGATCAGCCGGCAACACCATTTTATAAAACTCGTGAAGAGCCAAGGCCGCAACAATAGTAACCACAAGCTTAAATATATCCTGAGAGGCATAAATAATCAGCAGGATAAGCAATGGCAAGGCAACCAATGCTGTGATGATTCTGATTTTAATGGGAAGATCCTCCCTTTTGGCTAGCAATGTCTTGTTGTAATTGTTCAGCAGTAAGGCCGAAACGCCGTTTACGTTGACCGAATTCGGCCAGTGCGCTGTTGAGCACGTCTTTATTAAAATCAGGCCAGTAAACGTCACAAAAATACAGCTCAGTATAGGCTAGCTGCCAGAGTAAAAAATTACTAATCCGCATCTCTCCGCTGGTGCGGATCAGGAAATCCGGATCAGGCGTTCCGGCCGTATCCAGATGCGCTGAAAATAGCTGTTCATCAATCTTGTCCGGAGCAACACTGCCATCCAACACCCCCTGTGCCAGGGTACGAAATGCGCGGAGCATCTCATCTCTTGACCCGTATGACAAAGCAAGGGTCAGGGTCATGGCATTGTTACCTTTGGTCTGATTACTGATATCGGACAAGATATCACGAATATTTTCAGGCAAACGATCAATTTCGCCAATTACTTTCAAACAAATTTTCTGCGCCAACAGCGACTTTAACTCTTTGCGTAGATATCTGGCCAACAGGCCCATTAAAGCCGACACTTCATCAGCTGGTCGGCCCCAGTTTTCAGAGCTGAAAGCATAGAGAGTCAGGAACGGTATGCCGACAGAGCGGCATTCCTCAACTACTTTACGTACCGATTCTACACCCCTTTGATGCCCGACCATTCTCGGCAAATGCCGTTCCTGGGCCCAGCGGCCATTGCCGTCCATGATAATAGCAAGATGTTTTGGAAGATGCTGCACGAATAAACCTCTTGAACTGTTTAGTGATGCAAAAATTTAACATGAAAAACCCGGACGGGCAAGGCAGGAAAAAAGCAAAAAAAAGGCGCCCGACTCGGGCGCCTGGAATCACTCAATAATCGCGTTGACCGGGCAGGTATCAACGCAGGCCTGACAATCAGTGCAGTCTTCAGTGATTTTATAAATATCACCGGCCGCAACGATTGCATTTACCGGACAACTGTCTACACAGCTACCACAGGCAATACATTCTTCTGTGATGGTCATCATCAAAACACTCCCTATAGTTTATGGAAACCAGCAGGTTGCTATATTTCCATAACCTCTTGCTCTTTTGCCGCAACGATATCATCAATTTGCTTAACGAAATCATCCGTCAGCGACTGAATCTCTTTTTCTCCACGTTTGAGATCGTCCTCGGTTAGTTCTTTATCTTTTTCCAACTGTTTAATTGTCTCATTGGCATCGCGACGGGAATTGCGCACCACAATTTTACTATCCTCGCCGAATCGCTTGGCCAACTTGGCCATCTCTTTGCGACGTTCTTCAGTTAGAGCCGGAATCGGCAGACGAATCAAAGTGCCATCGGATGATGGATTCAAACCGAGATCAGCCTTCAATATCGCCTTTTCAATTTCCGGGATCAAGTTCTTCTCCCAGGGTTGGACAGTAATGAGTCTCGGTTCAGGTGCGGCTAGAGTGCCGACCTGATTCAGCGGAGTCGGCGTGCCATAATAATCGACAAATACATCATCCAGTAACGAAATAGATGCCCGACCGGTGCGGACCTTGGTCAATTCACGCTTAAGACTATCTATAGCTTTGGACATCCCACCTTTTGCCTGTTTCATAACATCATCGTACATGAGTATTATCCTCCTGATACGGTGGTGCCGATCTTTTCGCCGAGGACAACTTTCTTAATATTCCCCGATCGAGTCAGATCAAACACTATAATGGGTAGATTATTATCCATACACAGTGACGTAGCTGTAGCATCCATAACCTGCAACTTTTTCTGCAACACATCAAGATAGGTCAAAGACTCATACTTGACGGCATTTTTATCCTTGGCCGGGTCCGCGGTATAAACACCATCAACCTTGGTCGCTTTGAGAATAACCTCTGCATGAATTTCCATAGCTCTGAGACTGGCCGCGGTGTCCGTAGTGAAATACGGATTGCCAGTACCGGCACCAAAAATTACAACACGACCCTTCTCCAGATGACGGACGGCTTTGCGGCGAATGTATGGTTCAGCTACTGCCTGCATTTCAATCGCAGATTGAACCCGGGTTTTCACATCAATCGTCTCCAGGGCGTCCTGCATGGCGACGCTGTTCATGACTGTCGCCAGCATCCCCATGTAGTCAGCACTGGCACGATCCATACCGGAAGCCGCAGCCGACAAGCCACGGAATATATTGCCACCGCCTATCACAAGCGCCACTTCGATCCCGAGTTCAACAACCTCCTTGATCTCGTCAGCGATGCCAGCAATAACCTTCGGATCGATACCATAACCTTGATCCCCGGCCAGAGCTTCTCCGCTCAACTTCAAAAGTATGCGCTTGTAACATGGTGTCGGCGACATAAATTTCCCCTTTAGCCTTTAGACAGTGACGCGACTTCAGCTGCAAAATCGTCTTCGCGCTTTTCAATCCCCTCACCGAGTTGAAACCGGGTATACCCAACCAAAGCAACCTCACCACCAATCTCCTTGGCGAGATTTTCGACAACTTTACCAACCTTGAGATCGGTATCGATGACATAAACCTGCTCGAGGAGACAGATCTCACTAAAATATTTATTGATCTGACCTT
>CBDUUF010000129.1:0-5495 GCA_965370375.1 uncultured Desulfuromonadaceae bacterium | reverse complement strand
TCGGCCATCATCGAAAACAGGTGAAAGTCGATATCCTCGAATTTATCTTTCTGTACCAGCAGACGATAGATGGTCAGCACCCCGATCACTTCACCGTGGATAATGAGGGGAATGGCCGCTAATGGCTGGTACGGATCGTCGGACCCATCCACGACGCTACCTTCAACAAAGAAACTTTCCTGTTCCTGAACCACATGGGCAAAAATATCATTTTGGTCAACGGCAATCTCAGCCGGAAAAGTCTCTTCGTCAAAGCCCTCACTCATCAAATAGTCGAGATTATCACTCCCTGCGTCATGCAACAGCAAAGCAAACTTTTCGGCTCCAACAAAATTGATGGTGATCTCTTTGATAATTTCAGCTACCAGCTGACGGTCGAGAGTCGAATGCAACCGGGATGAAGCGATATAAAGATTGGTCAGGTTATTATTTATCTCCTCGATCCGGACAATCTGGTTGGCAAAATCGAGGTTCTCGTCTTCCAGTTCACGAATATGCTGGTGCAGTTTATCCGCCTCGCTCGTAATGCTAGCGTTCTCCTCCTGCACCCGTTTGAGTTCTGCATCGCATACATCCAGCGCCGCATTATCTACCTCAACAGTATTCGCCTCGGTCAGCTCAAGGGTGTTGCCATCCGGGTCATGTTGTACAATATAAACACCGAAACCACCCGTATCGCCACCGACCGTTCGGGTAACTTTGCCAACCAATCGCACCGTTGTTCCAGGCATTTCAATCGCAATTTTGACCAGGTTGCCGACCGGAATATCAGTCAGACTTTCGATAAAAATACCGTTACTCGATATATCTCTGGCCCAGACGGTGCCTGACCAGCTGTCACTTTCCAGGTGAACCGGCAGACCAACAGTTTCACGCGGTGCCCGACGTGATTTAACCGCACCGAGCAGACGTTGAACTTTTTCTACAAGTTCAACCTTGCTGACCGGCTTGGTCACGTAATCGTCACAACCAGCCTGCAGACAGCGCTCGACTTCTTCACGTCGACCGGCAGCTGTCACCATAATTATCGGCAGCGCTCGCCAGCGATCAATCTCCCGCAGACGGCGACAGACCTCATCACCATCCAATCCGCCCATGTAAAGATCAAGCAATATAAGGTCGGGCTTGATGGTGTCGATTCGCTCCAGAACCTCTTCACCCGACATCGCCGTAGCGAGATCGTAGTCAAGATCTTCGAGTAGTGATTTCTCGAGTTCCAGAAAAAGTTCAACGTCATCGACCAGAAGAATATTCGGCATCGCGGATCCAGATTAGATGTTAAAAGAAACACCGTAGCTGACCACAAACCGATTGTAAAGACCTCTTGCCATTTCTTTAATATTCAGCAGTGGTTAATCACCATCTGGACTTTGCGCCTTGTGCAGAACCACCGCCAGTTCATCACCTTGCAGTTCAATTTGCACTTCGGTGCCAGGCCCGGCTTCACCGGAAATAATCGCCCGACCGACGCGCGTTTCAAGCTGGTGCTGGATGTACCGCCGCAACGGTCGCGCGCCGTAGGCCGGATCGTAGGCTGCGGTAGCCATATGCTCGCGGGCCGCAGCCGACACGTTAACGATCAGCCCCTGCTCGGCGAGACGGCTGTTTAACTCTGCCATTTGCAGATCGACGATCTGGCCAAGTTCTTGCCGGGTTAACGGCTTGAACAGTACGATGTCATCAATCCGGTTTAAAAATTCCGGACGAAAATGATTACGCAGACCGGCCATGACCGCGGTCCGGGCCGATTCGCTGATCCCGCCTGCATCATCTACCCCTTCGAGCAAAAATTCCGAGCCGATGTTTGAAGTCATAATCACCACACAGTTTTTGAAATCGACAGTTCGTCCCTGGGCATCCGTCACCCGGCCATCGTCGAGAATCTGCAGCAGGACATTAAATACATCGGGGTGGGCTTTCTCGATTTCGTCGAACAGTAGCACGGCATACGGCCGACGCCGGATCGCTTCGGTCAACTGGCCGCCCTCTTCGTAGCCGACATAGCCGGGTGGCGCACCGATCAAGCGGCTGACTGCGTGCCGCTCCATATACTCGGACATGTCGATCCGCACCATATTGTCTTCGCTGTCGAACAATGTCTCGGCCAAAGCTCTGGCGAGTTCGGTTTTACCGACGCCGGTCGGCCCGAGAAAAATAAACGAACCGATCGGCCGCTTCGGATCCTTGATGCCGGACCGGGCCCGAATCACCGCATCGGCAACCAACTGCACCGCCTCATCCTGACCGATTACCCGCTGGTGCAACAATGCATCAAGTTTTAACAACTTTTCTCGTTCACCTTCCTGCAGGCGGGCAATCGGGATTCCGGTCCAGCGCGAAATGATTTCCGCGATTTCATCTTCGCTTATTTCTTCGCGAACCATGCGCTTCCCGACATCCTGTTTGGACGAGGTTTCTTCCGCTGCATGTAAGCGTTTCTCCAGATCCGGCAAGCGGCCGTGTGTCAATTCAGCTGCTCGATTCAAATCATAGTCACGCTCGGCAATAGCTATCTCCTGGCGAACCTGATCGATCTCTTCGCGCAGATCCTGCAATATGCGAATACCGGCTTTCTCCGCAGCCCATTGCGCCTTGAGACTGTCGGACTGCGTCCGCAGGTCGGCCAGTTCACGCCGCAGAACCGCAAGTCGTTCGCGACTCGCCTTATCCTTCTCCCGCTTCAAGGCTGCCTCTTCAATTTCCAACTGCATCACCCGTCGGGTGGCGCTGTCGAGCTCCTGCGGCATCGAATCGATCTCTGTCCGCACCATGGCGCACGCTTCATCCATCAGATCGATTGCCTTGTCGGGCAAGAAGCGGTCGGAGATGTAACGATTCGACAGAGTCGCTGCTGCGACCAGGGCCGAATCCTGAATCCGGACACCGTGATGCACTTCGAACCTCTCCTTGAGACCGCGCAGGATACTGATGGTATCATCAACATTCGGTTGTTCCACCAGCACCGGCTGGAAGCGGCGTTCAAGGGCTGCGTCCTTTTCAATGTACTGCCGATACTCGTTCAGAGTCGTCGCGCCGATGCAGTGCAGCTCACCCCTGGCCAGCATCGGTTTGAGCATATTGCCGGCATCCATCGCCCCTTCGGCCTTACCGGTCCCGACGATGGTGTGCAGCTCATCAATAAACAGCAAAATGCGCCCATCACTCTCGCGGATCTCGTTCAAAACCGCTTTCAACCGCTCTTCGAACTCACCCCTGAACTTGGCTCCGGCTATCAACGCCCCCATATCGAGGGCAAAAACAGTTTTCTCTTTCAATCCCTCCGGCACGTCGCCACGCACGATCCGCTGTGCCAGTCCTTCGGCGATAGCGGTTTTGCCAACCCCCGGTTCACCGATCAACACCGGATTGTTTTTGGTTTTGCGCGACAGGATGCGAATCACGCGGCGGATTTCATCGTCGCGACCGATAACCGGGTCGAGCTTGCCGTCTCTGGCCGCCTTGACCAGATCACAGCCATACTTTTCCAACGCCTGATAGCTCGCTTCCGGGTCAGGGTTTGACACCCGTTGATTGCCACGAATTTCAGTCAGGCTGGCCAGCACCCGGTCACGCGATACGTTCTGTGCCTGCAGTAATTTCCCGGCATCGGTGCGGCCTTGCTCATCGACCAGAGCCAGAAACAAATGCTCAACACTGATAAAATCGTCTTTGAGTCGTTTGGCTTCGTCCTCGGCATGCACCAGCAGACGATTCAGCCGCTGACTGATATAGATTTTTCCCTCTTCCACCCCAGGACCGGAAACACTTGGCTGCCGATCGAGTTGCTGTTCGACCGCCTGCATCAATTCGTTTGGCGAGATCGACATTTTGTTCAAAAGGTTCGGAATCAGCCCACCATCCTGTTGCAGCAGTGCCAGCAACAGGTGCTCGCCATCGATCTCAATATGGCCCCGTTTGGCGCTAATCGCCTGGGCTGTCTGCATCGCTTCCTGGCTCTTGATGGTCAGTCGATTGGTATCCATGAAAATACTCCTTCCGTAAAAAAGGCTGCTTTCGGCAAAGTCAACACGCCCCGGGTCAGTTCGGCCGATACCTTACGCTGTCAACCGCTTCGCTCAACCGGAATTGACGCCGGTAACGACCATAATGAAACTCCTTCGCACCACTGCGCCCTTCGGGAGACTCAATGCCTTGCGCTTCAATTGTTAGTATATCCTTATTAATTGCTATATCAAGGTACTGTTCCTGAACCCCGAGCAGGTCGGCGATCAGAGTCAAGGCTGCTCAACCTCCATACAAAATTCCTATTTCCCAACTGGTGTAGCCAGTCGAATGGCCCAGCGCAAGCACTTGCAACACATGTAACACATTGAGCGCTCAGCATAGTAATTTATGGTTGACAGCCAGCACAAATACCCTATGCTTCCGGATGGCTATGAGCATACGTTCACCAATTAAAAAAGGGTTCTTATGAAAAAATTTATTATCATTATGCTGTTGATTGTTGCAGCTGGCGTTGGCACACCTTTTTGGGTCGGCAAACAGCTTGAAGAGAAGCTCCCGGCCTACCTGCAGCGCGCAGCCCAAGTTGGTCAATTCAATATTGAGTTGACCGCGTACGACCGAAATCTGTTTCGCTCAACTGCCGTAACCACCCTCACCTTTCACGGCGTCAAGCGCGAGCAGATTGTTCTGCAACATTCAATATGGCACGGACCGTTGCCGATCGGGCAAACCAGTGATGGACAATGGCAGTTCTCCCCAGCTGCGGCCGTGGTCGAGACGACCCTGTCGAACGACACCCTTCAACAGGGATCCCTTGGCGAACTGCTTGAACTGTTACCCGGCTTCGGCTCGCTGCATGATCTCACCATTGTCTCCCTGACCGGCAGCGCCGTGTCCACATTTACCATCCCGCCATTCACCCAGGATTTTACCGAAGATGGCGACAACATCCTGTTTGAATGGGGCGGCCTAAGCAGCGCCAGTAAAATGAACCACGATCTGACACGCATCGATAGTGATACGACTATCTCCGGCATCAAGCTCACCGACCCATCCTCGGAAAGCGAAATCAAGAAGATCGCATCAACCGTTCGCATCCACGAAGATCCGAGCGGCCTGTTGCTGGGCAACGTGACCCTTGACTGTGACGCTCTCACCTTTGGCCCCAGGGGGTTGCCGCCCGAGTTCAGCGTTAAAGGCCTTCAGCTACGCAACGCCGCAAAACTGGATGGCGTTACCGTCAATTACGCCATCGAGGTTGCCGTCGATGAGATCTCTCATCCGGCCATCACCTTTGCCCCGGCCGGATTCGAAGTTCTATTTTCACGCCTAGACGCGGCGACAATTCTGGCGGTCCAGCACCAGCTGCAAAGATTACAGACCGACATTGTCGACCTGTCGGATAATGATCTCCTACAGCAAGTATCAGATATCTACATCGCTGCCTTGCCAGCACTACTACAGGAAAAACCGGAAATCAGCCTGAACTATCTGCGCGCCCAGCACGCTGACGGGGAAATCTGGGCAAA
>CBDUUF010000128.1:0-5510 GCA_965370375.1 uncultured Desulfuromonadaceae bacterium | reverse complement strand
TCAGGTCGGGCTGGCGGTTTCTTCTAACACAACTCATGTTGCACCGAATGGCACCTTATTCATAACTACTGAAATAGCCCATTCAGGCTCAAATGAGATTCTCGCAAATGCCCTATTAAAACTTGAGGTTCTTGATCCTGCTAACAACGTTATTCATAATTTTGAAAAGCCGTTGAATAGTATGCTGCCCGGCAGTCGCGTCGACATTGTTGAACAATGGAACGCTGGCATGAGCCTGCCTGGAAGCTATAGAACAAAGTGCGTTGTTATTCGTGACGGTCAGGAGCTTGCTGCTGCAGAATTGACCTTTACGGTTGATGCAGTTACCAGATTGGCAGGGAACATTGAGGTGTTGCCGAATCCTGTTGCGGTGGGCAATGCTGCCAAGGCTAGCTATCAGCTAAGCAATGATGGAAATGCCGCATTCAACGGTTCAGTTCAGATCCGATTAATTGATCCGACCACGTACACGGTAATCAACAATGATTTAATCGACGTTGCAGTTCCGGCAGGTGGATCCGTTTCGGGTGAAATTAGTATCTCGACCGACAATCTGAATCTCACCCCATACAGTGTTCAGCTTGTGTCTGCAAACACTCTTGGCGAACTGCTCGATTCAGCCTTGTTGGCTGTCAAAGATGGTACTTCTCCGAACTTGACTATCCTGTCACCCGAGCAGGGGATGCAGGTTGATTCCACAGTTCTGTTCGAAGTGCTGGCAACAGACATACTTTCGAGCATTGCTTCGGTTGAGTACCGTGTCGATAATGGCAATTGGTACAAAATGCCATACGCTGACTTGTTGACAGGCCGGTATGCGCTTAGTTGGACGGTTAAGGGTTCTACTCCAACCCATACTGTCGAGTACCGGGCAACAGATGGTGCTGGCAATATCACCGTGTCGGAGCAGTATGTATTTGAGGCAAGCGCAGATCAAATCCCGCCTGTGACATCTTTGCAGGTGGGACTTCCTCAAGTAATTGCAGACAGCAAGACAGTTGTATCAAGCGAAACTGTATTCACTTTGACGGCTGATGATGAATTGTCACAAGTCGTCAAAACAGAGTATCGGATCGATAATGGTTCCTGGACCGACTACGCTGGGCCATTTACCCTGTCTATGTTAATTGATGGGGAGCACGTCGTTGCTTACCGTTCCCTCGATTCCTATGACAACCTCGAAGTGACAAAAATTCTGGATGTCGTTGTTGACTCTACAGCCCCGGTTATTCAGGTTGGTACACCGGTTGCCGGGTCATTCCACGCGACTCCAATTTTACCGGTCTGCTCCATTGATGATGCGTACCTGGAGAGTTCAAAAACTCTACTCTATTTGAATGGTGAATCTTATCAGGCAGGTGAGGCCATTACGGCTGATGGGGAATACCTCCTGCGTATCAACGCAGAAGATGTGCTCGGACACAAAGCCGAATCGAGCGTGAATTTTGTAATAGATCAGACTCTGCCGACTATCATTGTGACTGGAGTAGATAAGGGCTATTTCTACAAAACGGCTGTAACACCGGTAATCACGATTGAGGAAACTTATCCGGAGTCATCTTCGGTCAAATTAAATGGCGAAGAATTCATTTCTGGAGCAACTCTGACAACGGAAGGTGCCTATACTCTTGTTGTTGAAACTGAAGATCTGGCTGGTAATAAAGCAGATACGACCTTGACCTTTGTCATTGATAAAACTGCGCCTGTAATCTCAGTGAGCGACGTTGTTGATGGTGCCTCTTATAATTTAGAGGTGACACCGGTCATCACAATTGATGATGGCTACCTTGCCAGCGAAGCCATCACTCTAAATGGTAGTACCTTTATTAATGGTTCCGTGATTTCTGGAGAAGGGCAATATCAGTTTGCTATCGACGCCACTGACCTGGCAGGTAATAACGCTTCAGATATTGTGAACTTTGTCATCGATCTGACTGCGCCTGAGTCGACTGTCGAATGGAGTGCACCACGGTATGAGTTGGAAGACGTCCTTTATGTTGATGTGGCTACGTCGGCAACTATACAATCCGTTGATCTGGGCGTGGTGCCTTCCGGTGTTGCCAATATTCAGTATAAGATCGATAACGACAATGTTGCTGAGTATGACAATCCTGTTGCAATTACCGGTTTGTCAGAAGGCTCACATTCACTCTTCTTTAACGCCCTTGATGTAACCGGGAACATTGAGACACAGAATGTTGCACTGTTTACTGTCGACAACTCCGCGCCGATCACATCGATACGGACTGAAGGGATAGATTATAACGGTTTTGCGACCTCTGAAACCCAGTTTATCCTTGAAGCTTCTGATTCTTTCAGTGGTGTTGCTAAAACGGAATATCGTATCGACAATGGTGCCTGGTTGGTTTATGCACCGTTTGGCATCGAATCAGCCGGACACCATGTCATTGAGTACCGCAGTACTGATAATCTCGGACACGTCGAGTCGATCCGGTCATTTCCGATCGCTATCGACAGTATTGCTCCGGTATCTACCTTGACAATTGGTGATCCTCAACATGTTGCCTCGGAAACCATATTCGTTGCTGCCAGCACACAGTTTACCGTAGAAGCAGTAGATGATGCTGTCGGAGTGGATACTGTTCAGTACCGGATTGATGGTGGAAATTGGATAGATTACTTGATGCCGTTTACGATTGCGACGGTAGGCACACATACGATTGAGTACAGGGCATCAGACCGGCTCGAGAATGTTGAGGATGTCCGGACTCAGCCCATCACTATCGATACAGGTGCTCCAGAGACTACTGCCACAATTGCCGGTGCGCAGCATGTCGTTGATGGCCAGGTTTATGTCACTGCTGATAGTTTTGTGCAATTAACTGCTACTGATGCCGGCGTTGGTGTGGCTAAAATTGAACACCGTATTGATCAGGGGAATTGGGTTACCGATATTTCCCCCGTCACTCTGACGGGGCTTACCGATGGTTCGCATGTTTTGGACTATCGATCAACAGATCTGCTGGGTCATACAGAGACTGATCGTCAATGGGTAGTTGTTGTTGATAGCATTGCCCCATCTACAAGCGTTAGTTTCGAGAATTTCAGTATCATTGATGACGACAAGCTGATTGTTTCCAAAGGTACGACAGTGGTATTGGCAGCATCTGACAATCTGTCAGGTGTTAAATCAGTTTATTACAGAATTGATGATCAAAATTGGCAGCTATATACCGGTTCAATTCAGTTGCAAAATGTGTCTTCTGGCTATCATAGTCTTGGTTACTTCGGCATCGATTATCTTGGAAATCAAGAGGTAAGTCAAAACGTAGATCTTGATGTTGTCGCAGCCAGTAGTGACACAAGCATCATTGATACTCCCAGAGTGTTGATCTGGACAAATGGTCATGGACGGGAACGCGACGATGATGACCGGGAGCACGACGATGATGACGATCATGAAAAGTATTCTGATAAGGCTCAAATAAATACGTTTATTGAGAATGCTTTGAACGGCAACAATCTCTATTACACTATTGCTGACAGTAAAGAGAACTTTAAAGGTCTTTTCCGTTCCGGCATTTACAATACGATAGTGCTCTTTGATGAAAACCTTCCTTGGGGTGATGATTTACGTCGCGAACTTATAGAAGCCGTTTATCGTGGAACCGGTCTGGTTTTTGTTGGCAAAGGAGATCTTTCCCATAAGGAAATTGCCGAGATTGTAGGCGTCCGTTATCAGGGGGCAATGTCAAAAGGTGAGGGTGATCGTTATCTTTATCTATACGATAGTCCTGTTTCTTATGAAGCAACTCAAGAGCTGCAGAGTCAGGTCTGGCGAACTGAATTAAGTAGTGGGGTTATCGCGGGCATAATTCCTGGTCAAGAAGAGTGCCGGGGTGTTTCCGGCGTAAGCCTGTATTATTCCGCAGATGTGTTGCCTGGCCAGGTGTACATGGCAACACTTTCATCTGGTAGAAAGTCAAAGCAAACTGTTGCGGATGAAGAAATTATTCTGGTTCCGTCCGGGTTGTCTGCAGTTGAAAATTCTTCTACCGGAGGATATGCCGGAGATCTGTCAATCCAGTTGGCACGAAATGGTGTAATTTTCACTATTAAATCAAACCACAGGTATCTGGAAGACTCTTATAAACTTGAAGTAGTTGTTACTCAGCCTGATGGATCAAGAAAAACAGTTCCGCCTGTGACGGTAAAATCAGAGTGTGATAACCGGCCGCGCAGAGGTGTTGCTGTTGGGTCTTTCATCGTAACTGATGTTGACGCGGATATGGAGAAAACAGAACCTGATGTTCCGGCCGTCGTGTTGAACCAGTATGGTGCTGGAAAGACTGTTTTTGTCGCTTATAATATGCTTGATGCAGCCAGGTCTGAAGATTCAATTGCAGTACAGACAGCGCTCATGAAAAATGCGGTTAATTATGTAGCTCCGATTGCACAGACTGTTCTGGCTGGTTCTGTCGCCTTGTTACAAACTCAGCTTGAGTTGTCTGGTATGAGCGGTTCTGTCACTACTGTTGAAGTGTTGGGTGATAGTGTTTTTCATTTGCCGTTGTTTGATTTAACGGTAACTCCGCTTGCGTATTCGTTCCTTGTGACTCAGAACAATGTGCGTGCAGAGTACAATTATTTTGTCAGATTCAGC
Source organism: uncultured Desulfuromonadaceae bacterium (assembly GCA_965370375.1). Classification (GTDB taxonomy): domain Bacteria; phylum Desulfobacterota; class Desulfuromonadia; order Desulfuromonadales; family UBA2294; genus Kmv16. The sequence continues at coordinate 886 of CBDUUF010000128.1, read as the reverse complement.
GATGAGGCAAAAGTATTTCACAAACAAACAGAAGCATATCTCGGGTTGTCAAGTGGACGTGTATTGTTTGATGTTTTTGCAAGCAGGTATAATGTTCAGGATGATTCAGGGACGTTGCTGGATAAGATTGTGACATGGGTTGATCAGCAGTCCTCTGTAATGCCGGTGAACCGGGATAGCAATGATCTATGTGAGGAACATCACGATAATGCGGAGTCAGATCGTCGTACTGACAGCAGATATGATGACGATGACCACCAAAATGAATGCGATAGTTATGACGAACATGGCTTGCAGATAATTCAGAATGAGCTTGTTCGCATAGCGATATCGCCGCAAATATCCAGGAGTGATATTGATGAAATTATCCGCCGGGTAGTCAAGCTTCTACGTTCTCTCGAGAGGGTTCCTTTTGAAACAAGTGAAGTCAGGGAGCTATTAAACCAATATCTCAGGATTGTAGAAAACAAGTATTATTTTATATCTGAATAGATGTGACGAACCTAATTGACAGAATATTCCCTTGAGGGTATATTGTTTATGGAATGTGAAGTTGAGTATACAGATGAGTTTGAGGCGTGGTGGGAAGCTCTTTCTGAGGGGGAGCAAGAAGATGTGACTGCCAGTGTCATTCTCCTTGAAAAGATGGGGCCTACTCTTGGATTCCCGCATTCGTCAAGTGTCAGGGGCTCAAGGTATGGAATGATGCGCGAGCTACGAATACAGCATAAAGGTGCCCCTTATCGTGTCCTTTATGCTTTTGATCCACGACGAATGGCGATACTCCTTATTGGCGGGAATAAAAAAGGTGATGATGATTGGTATAATAAGCTTATGCCGATCGCTGACGAGTTATATGCAGTCCATTTAAAAGAGATTGGAGTTT
>CBDUUF010000127.1:0-5536 GCA_965370375.1 uncultured Desulfuromonadaceae bacterium | reverse complement strand
ACCTACAATATGTAGGCCTTCGACCCTGAAAACCCGTTGCGCCTTATGGTGCGAAATTTTTATTTAGCCATCTGATTCTTTTTTGCGAGTGTATCAAAGTTGGACAACGGTTATCTGCTGCAGGCCGCTCATTATAAGGCAAAGTGCTTGAAAAAACAGATGATAATTTTTTCGTTTTCTGGTGCATCACCCCTTTTCAATTATTCAGCAGTCGGTTATAGTGCGTTTCTGCCGGTTTTGGCAGATATCAGGTAGAAGGAGCAACATCATGAAAGTCGGTATCGTCGGCTGGCGCGGTATGGTCGGGTCGGTCCTGATGCAGCGCATGCAGGAAGAAAATGATTTTGCCGGAATTGAGCCGGTATTTTTCTCCACATCGCAGGCGGGGCAATCTGCCCCGATGGACGCGGGAACGCTCAAGAGTGCGGATGATATTGCTGCCCTGAAGCAACTTGACGTGGTCATCACCTGCCAGGGGGGCGACTACACCAAGGCGGTTCATCCGGAACTGCGTAAAGCTGGCTGGAATGGTTACTGGATTGATGCGGCGAGCTCTCTGCGTATGGCTGATAACGCCGTGATTATTCTTGATCCAGTCAATCGTCACGTGATTGATGCGGCGCTCGAGAATGGGACTAAAGATTTCATCGGCGGCAACTGCACCGTCAGCCTGATGCTGATGGGACTCGGTGGCCTGTTTCGCGCCGGGCTGGTCGAGTGGGCTTCGTCGATGACTTACCAGGCGGCCTCCGGTGCCGGTGCGCCGAATATGCGTGAACTGCTGGCACAGATGGGTGCGCTGCACGGCAAGGTCGAAGACCTGTTGCAGACTCCGGGCTCGGCCATCCTCGATATCGATCGTAAGATTGCCGATGCTCTGCGTACTTCGGACATGCCGACTGATCAATTTGGTTTTCCGTTGGCCGGCAGTCTGCTGCCGTGGATCGACCGCGAGGTTGAAGACGGCCAGAGTCGTGAAGAGTGGAAGGGGTACGCCGAAACCAATAAAATCCTCGGCGGTGACAAGCCGATCCCGATCGACGGCATCTGTGTCCGGATCGGTGCCATGCGCAGCCATAGTCAGGCCTTGACCATCAAGCTGACCAAAGATGTGCCGATCGATGAGATTGAGGAGCTGATTGCTAATGACAACCAGTGGGTTGATCTGGTGCCGAATAAAAAATCAGAGACGCTGGCACGTCTGACTCCGGCTGCTATTTCCGGTACGCTGACTATCCCGGTCGGTCGCCTGCGCAAGATGAAGATGGGGCCGCAGTATCTGTCGGCCTTCACCGTTGGTGATCAGCTGCTCTGGGGGGCGGCGGAGCCGTTGCGGCGGATGTTGCGTATTTTGCAGGAGCGGTAGTTGGTTCGGTATTGTTGAAATGATAAGCGGGATACCTTATTCGGGTGTCCCGTTTTTTTTATTGAGAGTTCAATCTTAGCAATGACCTTCACGGATCCGGGGACTCGCCCCCGGCGGCGACCAGGGGATTGATTGCCCAACCCCCTGGACCCAATGCACCCCGACTGTTGCACCCGCCTTCGGCAGGTTCCCTTCACTCCAGCAGATGTTTTGCGGCCCTGAAAAAACTCGCTGCGCTCAGACAGGTTTCAGGTCTTTATCGCAAAACCTCCACTTCGCTCCGGTGCTACCAAACGGGGAATGGCAATGCACTTCAAAATTAACTCCCATGTGAAATCACCGAACAAAGCCGATTCATCCGGGGTCTTCGGGATAAAACTGTTTGAGTACGCAAAGAGCGTTAGCGAATGAGGACGAGTTTTTTATCACGCCGGATGAACCGACTGCAGAGAGGGCACCCGCAGGGTGATTACGCTGGGCGACTTTCTTTTGGTTACTTTTCTTTAGTTCGCACAAAGAAAAGTAATGCGCTGCCGGGCGCCCCCGGCAAATGATTGTAGTTTTGCCGCTGGTATGTGTAGGAGATGATACTTAGACAACCGTAACCTTATCCCCGGCAAATTCAACAATCTGCCCTGCACGTATTTTACAGCGCTTACGCTCCTCCACTTCACCATCGACGATCGCCTCACCGCTGGCGATCCGAAGCTTGGCTTCGCCGCCACTGGAGCACCAACCGAGCACCTTTAAAAGATTGCATAGCTCTATATCTTCATGTCCTGCCAGGCGGAATTGCTCCATTTTGATAAGTCTCCGTAGTCTTGTTGTTTATTGCTGATTGTGAGAATATAGCAGCTAAGACGAAACGCAAAGGGTTCTGATTCTTTTTTGTCAGGAAATCGTTATGGGATCAAAACTTAATTGTTGGGAAGTTAAACATTGCGGACGCGAGCCGGGTGGCATGCACGCTGTTGCTCTCGGAGTTTGCCCGGCAGCAACTGATTCCAACCATAATGGCACGAACGGTGGAGAGAATGCCGGACGCTACTGTTGGCGTATAGCCGGCACGCTCTGTGATGGTGAGGTGCAGGGGATCTTTGCTGAAAAGGCTCTGACTTGTTGCAAGTGTGAGTTCTTTTTACAGGTTGTCTACGACGAGGGACCGGAGGTCAAGCTTTGATGGCGTCGCAAAAAATCCGCCCGACTGCGTTGCAGCGCTTTTTCAGGACCTCGACCTACGATATGTAGGCCTTCGCCCCTGAAAAACCGTTACGCCTTGTGGTGCGAAATTTTTACTTAGCCATCTGGTTTTTTTTGCGAGTGTATCAAGCTTTCGGCCTCAGTTTTTAACTCGACAATAAACAGATTATAATTATCTCGGCAGGTTCATTCGAATCTGTCTTTTTTTGTAAAGTCTGATTTGACCAGTGTGAGAAAAATCGCCGAAGAGATGCCGGCCGCTCCGAAAACCATACACATCACCATAATCTGATAGCGCACAGCGATCAGCGGTGAAACCCCGGAGAGGATCTGGCCGGTCATCATCCCCGGCAGCGAAACCAGGCCGACGGCAAACAGGGCGTTGGTCATCGGAATCAGCGAGGAACGCAAGGCGATGTTGCGTGCCTTCTCGAACGGCACCTCACGCTCGGTCTCGGCATAAAGTCGGTCGGCCGCCAGGCTGACACTGTTCATCGAATTGGCGAAGATCATACCGGCCAGCGGGATAAAGTAGCTCGGCATATACCATGGTTCCAGCGCCAGTACTCCCTGGGTAATCAGAAGCAAAACCACTCCACCTCCGATTAGAATAGCCGTGAAGGCTCGCCAGTAGAGGCGTCGCCACTGCCCCTTGACCGTGCGCAGGGCGATGGAGCTGGAGGCAAAGACCATCACCGCGATTACCAGCAGCACAATCCAGGCTGAGTCTGATTCAAAAATATAAGTCAGGAAATAACCGACCAGCAGCAGTTGGCCGAGCATGCGCGAAAAACCGTAAATCTCGGTCCAGTAGCCTTTGGTCCAGCGAAACATAATTGCAATAACGATTGCCACCGGGATAAAGGCGATGGCGAGGCTTTCAAATGGGATGAGTTGGACTGGGGTTTTCAATAAAGTTCCCTTCCGAATGTAATTCCAACCGCTTGATAATGTCGTAATGCTACAGATTATGTATGAGGTCAAGCCAGCAAGATTACGGCAAATCCCATCTTACACCGACTGTGTAGACATTTCCCAGTCGTTCACCAGCTGCAGAAAGACTGTTGTCCAGGCGTATTTCTGTATAAAGCATTTGACGAAACGCGTCAAAAGAGTAGCGCAAGCCAAGAACGCCATAGCGAATGCGATATTCTTTCGCCCGCAGCTGATCTTTATATGGCTCCAGTGTGTTCAAACCGCCAATTGCCCACCAATTCTTGAAAAGTTCGTAAGAGCTGAAAACCTCCCAACCCCAGCCATCGAAATATATACCTTCGTCGGTGGTCTCATGATTTTCAAGGAAAGCTACGGTTGTCGCAATGTAGATCTTGTCGCCAAACACGCGCGTTCCCATTACCAGGGCTCTGGCATCGCCGGTAATTCCCTTGAGCCTTAAAGCGGGCAGATCATCGTTGTCAACCACAGCCTGGTTGTAAGCTATACCGAGGTTAAATTCACCTTCAGTCTCCAACGTTCCACTTAAGCCGAAGGAATATTTATACTTTACACCGTCAGTATCGGGAATCGATTGGCCGGGTTGGGCCTGTAGATGTAAATTAAACGGTTTGATCTTCAGCTTTTCAGGTAAAAAATCAATAGCGATTCTGCTTTGCAAGACGTTATCTGCGCGTCCTGTCCCGGTGGCACCGCCATCGGTCTGAGCGTTAAATGTTCCGCTCGCATCAGCGCCAAAAGATTGAAAGCGGTCAGTAATTCCCGCTACCTGGTAATAAGTTGACCAGTTCTTGCCATAAAGAATAATTGTGGAAGGCGTCTCAACTGCAGTATAGATCAGACGTCGCTTGATATTGTCGCCATCGCCCAACTTCTCTGTATTGTCGAACACCTCATCTAATGTACCGAGCAGATTAAGACCGGCTTCAACTCTACCTAATAACCAGAATTTTGGATGAAACTGCAACTCACCATTCAGGCCGAAACGACTGCCACCATCATTAACTTCATTTAGAAAATCCGTGGCGAGGTACCGAACCCGCACGCTACCGTATAGTTCAAGTTTGTTGGGCCTGAAGAGTTGTCTTTCGGGCAGGTCTGTTTTTTCAGACAGGTTTTGGGCGAGCGGATCTTCTCCGGCGTCTCGTTCACGCGCACGGGTCTCTTCCTTGACTGCAATTTCTTCAGGTGCAACAACAATGGGCGTTTCAGTCTGTATAAGTTCTGTGTCTGGCTGGTCTTGTAGCAGTGGGGCTTCTATGACGTCCTGTACACTCTCAGGTGATTCTTCCCCGGTTTCCCCTGTTGCAGGGGGCATCTCAGACTGTGAAGTTTCGGTCGATGGCAGGTCTGTAGCGGAGTTTGCTATGGTAATGAATGCAGGCAGTATTTGAAAGACAAGGTAAATGATGGTGATTTGGATAACTCTGTTGGTCAGCAGGGATAGTCCTGCCCGGTTAGCGCCTGATCTGTTTTCACAGAAACGTATTCTACAATATATCAATACATTATTCGCCAAGGCCATGTTCATTTCATTTCTGTTGATTATTGCAAGTCGGTTCGTTATGAAGAATACCAACATTAAATATGAGTGCAATATATTACTATGATTGAATCGATCCAAGCACGCATTCAATAACGATCTGATAGAAGTGTGGTTTTGTGGGTGTTGTTGGTTACGGTTTGTTTGGTATTTTGGAGTAAAATGCACTCTTAAGACCGTCGGGGCTCTCCCCCAAAGGAGGATGTTAATCTATCTAGGCTGGCTGCAAAATCGGTTTTCTGGCCCATGTTCTATATCCTTTTCACCCCATAGTTTCTACTATGAGCTTTCAATTGAGTCAAAATCTGTTTCCAGACATCCAACTTTTCGTTTCAGCCCGATTAGATTGTCAGCCTCCTGAGCCGACTGGCTTTCTTTGCTGGTCCAAAGAAAGTACGCAGAGCCTTGAGAGGCAAAGCCGTCGGGTCTCGGCCCGACAGCCGTGTTCATTTTCTTTGTAGAGCCGCAAAGAA
>CBDUUF010000126.1:0-5562 GCA_965370375.1 uncultured Desulfuromonadaceae bacterium | reverse complement strand
AGATCATGCGAGATAAAGACAATAGTCCGTTGGTGCTTGGCTTGCAGTTTCAGCAATTCATCCTGCATCTCGGTCCGAATCAACGGATCAAGTGCTGAAAAAGCCTCATCCATCAGCAGCACATCGGGGTTGACCGCCAGGCCGCGAGCCAGACCGACCCTTTGCTGCATGCCGCCTGAAAGCTCACGCGGAAAACTTTCACTGTAAGTATCAAGCCCGACCTGCTCTAGCGCCTGCATCGCAGTTTCATGGCGGGTCGATTTATCTATGCCGGCCATCTCCAGTCCGAAGGCCGCATTTTCCAGCACATTCATATGTGGCATCAACGCAAATGACTGAAACACCATGCTCATCTTTTTGCGTCGAACTTCAATCAAGTCAGCATCACTCATGGCAGCGATGTCCTGTCCGTCGAGATAAACATGCCCTGAGGTCGGTTCGATCAGCCGGTTAAGCATACGAACCAGAGTCGACTTACCGGACCCGGACAGACCCATCACCACGAAAATTTCACCTGTATTGATCGTAAAGCTCGCATCCTGAACGCCGACGGTCATGCCGGTCTGCTCATGAATGGTATCTTTATCAAGACCCTCTTCCAGCAGCTTCAAGGCTTTTTTAGGCTGCGGCCCGAAAATCTTATACAGATTTTCAACGCGCAGTTTTTCCTGCTCGCTCATATAAATCCTCTTGTTGAATGCAACGAAATCACCTTAAGACATCACCACACAGAGGGGACGTCAACAACGAGCCCTGGCGTGGATAGCCGCCGGCACAAGTAGGGTTTTAGGAAGTACGCAACGGCGTACCAAGATGGTATAAATTGTTTTTGTTTTAGATAGGGCCACCCGCACTTGCACTTCAGGTGGATACCTGAAGGTTCGTGCTGCCCCGGGGAGAGACGTCGCCCCGTTTGACGTGGAAGTTAAACGGTCAGTCTCATTTTGCGGGTCTCAGGTCGGAACATCCTGGCAGGACGCCACCTTAAGAAGTAACGACAATAACATGCCATAGTAGAGTCGTCAAATGCGCCTAAGACGCAGTTCACTTTCGCTCAAAAAAATCCGTAAACTTTCAAATAGAGATGATAGAATTGAAACCTGCAAAAAAAAGAAAGAAGACTCATATGAACAACATAAACACCGACGCTGGCATGCCGATCGCTATTACCCTTGACCCCGGAACGTACTATCGCTGTACTTGCGGAAAATCGCAGAACCTGCCCTTTTGCGACGGTCGGCATCAGGTGAACCTGCACCACCCGATCCAGTTTACGCTCGAACAGCGGCAGAAAGTTTACATCTGCAGTTGCGGCAAAACCACGACACCGCCTTTTTGTGACGGCCAGTGTGGCTTCTCGCCGCCCGAATAAACCTGTCCGCTAAAACCACGCCAGCACGTCCATCAACCAACCCCCACCCCTTATGCAAGGGGGTTGCAGTTCGGTCTCAGCTTGGCTATAGTGCCGACCAATAGACCGAAGGAGTAAATAAATGATTACCGCCATCAGCCCGATCGACGGGCGTTATGCAGCAAAAGTATCCCCCCTGATTGAATGCTTCTCCGAGTACGCCCTGCTCAAAAACCGGGTCAAGGTCGAAGTGATGTGGTTACTCGCTCTCTGCAACGAACAGGGGATCGCTGAGTGCCGCGCGGTGACCAGCGCTGAAGAAGAACAATTGCGCGCCATTGTCGCCGATTTCACCCCGGCCGAAGCCGAGAAGATCAAGCAGATTGAGGCGGTGACCAATCACGATGTCAAAGCGGTCGAGTACTACCTGAAGGAGCAGCTTGCGGGAACCTCACTTGAGGATCTGTCTGAGTTTATCCACTTCGCCTGCACCTCGGAAGATATCAACAACCTTTCGCACGCGCTGATGCTCAAGGACGGCCTTGCCGCCTTGACACCGTTGCAACAGCAGCTCATCGACACCATCAAGTCGCTGGCAACAGAATTCAAAGACGTACCAATGCTGGCCCGCACCCACGGTCAGACCGCCTCACCGACCACTATCGGCAAAGAGTTGGCGGTGTTTGCCGCCCGCCTGCAGAAACAGAGCGCCGGGATCACTGCGGTCGAAATCCTCGGTAAGCTGAACGGTGCCGTCGGCAACTTCAATGCCCACCTCTCCGCCTACCCGCAGGTCGACTGGCCGGCGCTGGCCAAAGCGGTGATCGAGGACGAACTCGGCTTGACCCAGAACCTGTTCACCACCCAGATTGAACCGCACGACTACATGGCAGAACTGTTCGATGGCCTGGCGCGTTGGAACACCATCCTCACCGACCTCAACCGCGACATCTGGACTTACGTTTCGATGGCCTACTTCGGGCAGAAGACCGTCAAGGGCGAGATCGGCTCCTCGACCATGCCGCACAAAGTCAACCCGATCGACTTTGAAAACTCGGAAGGCAACTGCGGCCTGGCCAATGCTTTGTTCAGCCACCTTACCGCCAAACTGCCGATCTCACGCCTGCAGCGCGACCTGACCGACTCAACCGTGCTGCGCAACATGGGTGTCGGTTTCGGCTACAGCATGATCGCCTACCACTCTACGCTCAAGGGTTTAAGTAAACTCAAGCTCAACCAGCAGAAGCTGGCTGATGATCTGGATAACGCCTGGGAAGTATTGGCTGAACCGATCCAAACGGTGATGCGCAAAGCCGGTATCGAGAATCCATATGAGAAGCTCAAGGATCTGACCCGCGGCCAGAAGATCGACAAGGAGACCATCCGAACTTTCGTCGAAGGGTTGGAGTTGGACGATGCTGACAAGCAGCGACTGCTTGAGATGAGTCCGGGGAGTTATACCGGGATGGCTTCCGGGATAGTTGATCTGCTCGACTGAGTCGATAGCTCATATATTGAAAAAGGCGTCTGTGAAATCATCACATGCGCCTTTTTTATTTGAGCGTTATCTGGTCCTCAGCGAGAAACAAATCTGTAACCGTCAGGTCACGCCTTCACGTTCTCCTCGGCGAACCTGAAGCTATGGCGACGTAAAGCCAGCCCGACGGCTTATAATGATAGATTGGGAATAATACTGAATAAGAGTTTAAAAAGTACAAACTGACTTTGACTTTAAAACTCAAGCCAGAGAATAAAGGTATAGCTGATTGCAGCAAATACGCCTAAAACCAGGGAGTAGAGAATGTAGTCTATACGGCTGTCAGCTGGTGCTTTTATGTGGTTCTTGTCCATGGTAATTTAATTCTCCTGAAACAATTTATTAAGCTTCATTGTTGAGCCAGAGGATCCCCCTGGCGCCACTAAGGAGTATGAACAGCAACATTAATGCCACATTTCACATAGTCGGCTAACTGTTTGATTTTAATGCAAGACGCATGAATGCCTTTTACGCTGGTTCGCGGAAAACGGATTAAAATGGCCATATCACCACATAAGAGACAATTATGGTTCTTGACAGCGGTTGCCGACTCAGTTATTTTCATCACACGTTTTTTCATTTCGTAACACAGGAGTAAACTCATGCATATGGCCGATGCCTTGCTCTCTCCGGCTGTTGGTGCGTCAATGTGGGCTGTAGCAGCCGGCACCATCGCCTACAGCAGCCGCAGAGTCGCACAAGAAATCGATGATCGACGCATCCCTCTGATGGGAATTCTCGGGGCGTTTATCTTTGCGGCGCAGATGATCAATTTTACTATTCCCGGAACCGGTTCCAGCGGCCATATCGGCGGCGGTCTGTTGCTGGCGATTCTGCTCGGGCCGCATGCCGCATTTCTCACGCTCTCCTCAGTTTTGATTGTCCAGGCGTTGTTTTTTGCTGATGGTGGTCTGCTGGCTCTCGGTTGTAATATTGTAAATCTCGGTCTTTTTCCCTGTTTTATCGCCTATCTGCTGTTTTATAAAAAGCTGGCCGGCGATGGAGCTGTGCGTGGAAGGGTGATTACCGCAGCGATCATCGCGGCCGTCATCGGTCTGCAGTTTGGCTCACTCGGCGTTGTTGCGCAAACGGTAATATCTGGAGTAACGGAGCTGCCGTTTAAAACATTTGCCCTGGTGATGCAACCGATCCATCTCGCTATCGGCGTCGTCGAGGGAGTGGCGACGGCTGCGGTGGTACTATTCATAGCTACCGCCCGTCCAGATATTCTGCAAGCAACGACACTGCTGCAGACCGGTGAAAAATCATTGCGCCGGATTGGCATCTCACTTTTATTGGTGACTCTGCTGACCGGTGGTTTCCTTTCATGGTACGCTTCAGAATTGCCGGATGGTCTAGAATGGTCGATTGCCCAAGTGACCGGTTCGCATGAACTGGAAAGCCCGGATGCTGGTGTGCATAAAGCGTCTGACGCGGTGCAACAAAAAACAGCAATCCTGCCCGATTACGCTTTGCCGGATGCAACTGACGACGGTCGCAGCGGCACCACCATGTCCGGCCTGCTCGGCAGCTTGCTGGTTATGTTGTTGACCGGCGGCGGCGCATTTTTGTTGCGACGCCGTAGCCGAAAAGAGATTGTAGTCAATGGCGATACTCCATAAAAAGAAGAAGGAGATAACGATGAGTCAAATTGCAGCTGATTATCAACTTGATCGCGATAAAGCGGTCCTGGTTGTGATTGATGTGCAGGAGCGGCTGATTCCGGCGATGAAAGATAAGATTGCCCGGAAGGTTAAAAACAATATCGAGCTGTTGCTCGAAGGTGCCAAACAGCTCGGAATACCGGTGGTGACCACTGAGCAGTACCCGCATGGGCTGGGTCATACCGTTGCCGATCTGGCCGAAGCCTGTGGCGATACGGTGATTGAGAAGGTCAGCTTTGGTTGCTGTGGCGAGCCCAAGTTTAATGCTGCTCTGCAAGCGACAGGTCGCAAACAGGTGCTGGTTACCGGCATGGAAGCGCATGTCTGCGTCTACCAAACAGTCCTCGGTCTGCTCGAAGACGGCTACGCGGTACATTTGATCCGTGATGCGATCTGTTCACGGACAAAGGAAAACTACCAGGCCGGGGTCGCTAATTCAGCTGCCGCCGGTGCGGTAGTCAGCACGACCGAGATGGCGCTATTTCAGATGCTGAAAGAGGCCGGGACACCGGAATTCAAGGCGATTGCGAAGCTGCTGAAATAAACTGAATAATTTCCTGAGTAAAACGGGGACGGCATTAACTGCTGTCCCCGTTCTGTTTGTCCGATTTTTAACCCCCGGCTCGTTTCACCGTCCAGCCCTGCTTTTGCAGTTCTCCTACCAGCAAGTCACGATGCTCACCCTGAATCTCAATCACCCCATCTTTCAAGGTGCCGCCGCTACCGCATTTCTGTTTGAGCTTCTTGGCCAGGTCTTTCAGATCTTTTCCCACCAGCGGCACACCGGTGATGATGGTCACACCCTTGCCTTTGCGACCAGCGGTTGATCGGCTGACACGAACGATGCCATCACCTGAATCTGTTTTTGCAGTTTTTTTGCAGACGCAGTAGCTGACCGGTTTTTGGCAGTCTGGACAGAGGCGGCCGGTTTCACTTGAGTAGACGAGACGGCTGTTTGACATATTACAGACTCCTAAAACATCCAGACCAGGGAGCAAGATGGAAACATT
>CBDUUF010000125.1:0-5569 GCA_965370375.1 uncultured Desulfuromonadaceae bacterium | reverse complement strand
CGGTCGGCAAGGATTCGGCGGTCATGCTGCATCTGGCGCAAAAAGCCTTCTATCCGGCACCGCCACCTTTTCCGCTGATGCATGTCGATACCACCTGGAAATTCCGCGAGATGATCGAGTTTCGCGACAAGATGGCACACGAGTGCGGCTTTGACCTGCTGATCCACACAAATCAGGAAGGGGTCGAGCAGAAAGTTTCGCCATTCACCCACGGCTCCGGCCTCTACACCGATATCATGAAAACCGAGGGGCTCAAACAGGCGCTCGACAAATACAAGTTTGATGCGGCGTTCGGCGGCGCCCGGCGTGACGAAGAGAAGTCACGCGCCAAAGAACGGATTTTTTCCTTTCGCAACGCTCAACACCGTTGGGATCCGAAGAGTCAGCGCCCCGAGTTGTGGAACATCTACAACGCCCGGGTTCGACCGGGCGAGAGCATCCGCACCTTCCCGCTCTCCAACTGGACCGAACTCGATGTCTGGCAATATATCTATCTCGAAAATATCCCGATCGTACCGCTCTACTATGCAGCCGTTAGACCGGTGGTTAAGCGCGACGGCATGCTGATCATGGTCGATGACGACCGGCTGGAGTTGCAACCGGGTGAACAGGTCGAGATGAAATCGGTCCGCTTCCGCACCCTCGGCTGCTACCCGCTGACCGGCGCTGTCGAATCGACCGCCACCACGCTGCCGGAGATCATCCAGGAGATGCTCTTGACCCGCACCAGTGAACGCCAGGGCCGCCTGATCGACCATGACCAGTCCGGCTCGATGGAGAAGAAAAAACAAGAAGGCTACTTTTAACATCAGCATTAACCACGAAGCTCACGAAAGACACGAAGAGAGCAAAACCAGAACAATCTTTATGCATTAAAAGCTTAACCATAAGATTTCCTTCGTGGTCTTCGTGAACTTCGTGGTGACAACGCATTTTGCATCAGCGTTGAAATTTTGAACAGTAAGGATACAATATGGCTCATCAATCAGACCTGATCGCCGAAGATATTCACGCCTACCTCAAGGCCCAGGAAGAGAAATCGATGCTCCGCTTCATCACCTGCGGCAGCGTTGACGACGGCAAGAGCACCCTGATCGGCCGTCTGCTCTGGGATTCAAAGATGGTGTTTGAAGATCAACTGGCGACCCTCAAAGCCGACAGTAAGCGGGTCGGCACCCAGGGTGATAAAATCGATTACGCCCTGCTCCTCGACGGCCTGCAGGCGGAACGGGAACAGGGGATCACCATCGATGTTGCCTACCGGTTCTTTTCGACCGACAAGCGCAAGTTCATCGTCGCCGACACGCCCGGTCACGAGCAGTACACCCGCAACATGGTCACCGGCGCCTCGACGGCGCAGACCGCGGTGATCCTGATCGATGCGCGCAAGGGGATGCTGACCCAGACCCGCCGCCACAGCTATCTGGTCTCGCTGGTCGGTATCCGCCACGTGGTGCTGGCGATCAACAAGATGGATCTGGTCGACTACAGCGCCGAGCGGTTTGCCGAAATCCGCAGCGAATACGAGGCATTTGCCGCCGGACTCGGCTTCGCCAGCATAACCGCTATCCCGATTTCCGCTCTTGAGGGCGACAACGTTCTCGAACACAGTAGCAATACCAACTGGTTCAACGGCCCGACGCTGATGCAGTATCTGGAGACGGTCGAGATCGACGATGCGACCGACCACAAACCGTTTCGCATGCGCGTACAGTGGGTCAATCGGCCGAATCTCGATTTCCGCGGCTTCTGTGGCACTGTCGCCGCCGGTTCGATCCGGCCTGGCGATGACGTAGTGGTGACCTCGTCCGGCCAGAAAAGCCGAATCGCCCGGATTGTTACTATGGATGGCGACCTGCCGGAAGCGTTTGCCGGCCAGGCGGTCACCCTGACTTTGCAGGATGAGATCGATATCAGCCGCGGCGACCTGCTGGCCCGACCGGACGAACTCCCGGCCAACAGCGACCGGTTCGAAAGCAAACTCGTCTGGCTGCACGAAGAACGATTGTCGCCCGGCCGCAGCTACCTGCTCAAGAGCGGTTCAACCACGGTCCAGGCCCGGGTTACTGCGATCAACGCCCGGGTCGATGTCAACTCTTTGCAGCAAGGGCCGGGCGGCAGCCTGGCAATGAACGAGGTCGGCCTTTGCAGTATCCAGACCGATCGGCCGATCCCGTTTGACCCGTACGACCAGAATCGCAGCACCGGCAGTTATATTCTGATCGACCGCTACACCAATGCAACGGTCGGCGCCGGGATGATCGACGCTGCGGCAACACCGTCAGCAGAACAACATGCGACTGCAGGCGAGATCGACCGGGAGTCGCGGTCGGCCCGCAAGGGACAGACGGCCAGACTGCTCTGGTTTAACGGCACCAGCGCTATCAACACCGGCGCGATTGCTGCGTCGGTCGAAAAGCAACTGAACCGGATCGGTCAGCACACATATCTACTCGACAACAACATACTTCAGGCGCTGAACAGCGATCTCGATGGCGCTGCCGCCGGGCAGGAAGTCGTGCGGCGGGCAGCCGAGGTCGCCCGGATGTTGGTCGATGCCGGGTTGGTGGTTGTGGTCGCGCTTGATGACGCAGCAGAGTTGGATGCATTGCGCAACAGTTTTACCGACGACACCCTGATCGAAATCCGCCTCGGCGACCGCTCCGCTGCCGCCGGGGATAATCTCAAACGACTCAATGTCGACGGTGAATTCGTCCCGGCGGAGAAAATGGCGGATCAGGTAGTTAAAAAATTGGCCAAACTCGACGCGAAACAGGCGAACGGCAACAAAATTCTCAACTTTCACATTTAAGATCAGGAATTATCTGCTAACCTTTACGCTGGTCAGATAACCTCAGACTGGAACAATACTTCATGGATATCGACTACAAGAAATTGCGTCTCGACGGCGTCTACCAGCAGAACAAAGCCGGCGATCTGATGCTGCGGGTGAAAGTTCCGGCCGGTGTTCTCTCCTGCGAACAGGCAGAGAAAGTCTGCGGCATCTCCGAACAGTTCAGCAACAGCCTGTTGCACCTGACTACCCGCGGCAGTATCGAGTTTCACTGGCTGCAATATGCCGATATCCCCCGGATTCTGACACTGTTGAATGCGGTCGGCCTGACCTCGCGCGGCGCCTGCGGTGGAGCAGTGCGTGGTGTCTCCTGCAGCAGCAGTTTCAGTGCCGATTTCGGCATCGTCCAGACGCTGGCCCGCAAGCTGCACCGACACTTTGCCGGTAACCCGCACTTCGAGGGTCTGCCGAAAAAATTCAAGATCGGCGTCGATGCCGACTATGCCAATGCGCGTCACCTGATTCAGGATGTTGGTCTGGTCTATAGAAAAACCATCGACACGGTCCACCATTATGATGTCTGGTGCGCCGGTGGCCTCGGTCGCAAACCACAGGCGGCGTTCCGTTACGAACAGGCGATAGCTGAACCGGAGCTGATTCCGTTGATCGAAGCGATAGTCCGTATCTATGCCCGTAACACCCCACCGCCCAAACGTCTCAAATTTCTGTTAAACCAGATCGGCGAACCGGCGCTACGGGAAAAAATCGAAGCCAGCCGCCACCACGGCCGACCACCGGAGCCACAATCGACTCTAGACGGTTCGCTGACTCTGCCGGATGGCGACCCAATCGAAATACCGGTATTTGCCGGTGAAATCAAGACCGTCGACCTGCGCCGGATAGCCGCTCTGAGCCGACGCTACAGTAACAGTTTCCTGGCCCTGACCGCTGATCAGAACCTCCTTGTATTGTTACCGGCCGAAGTAGAGCGACAATCCCTCCTCGAGCAGCTGCAAGCTGCCGGGATACTCAACGATCAACCCGAAAACCGGGTTCGTTTCCGCATCTGTCCGGGCAACCACGAGTGCCGGATGGGGTTGGCCGCAACCCGCGACGTCGCCCGACAGATCTGCCAGGCGATCGACGGCAAAGAATTCGCTGGCACACTGGCCATCTCCGGTTGTGCAAACAGTTGCGCGCAACCACAACTGGCTACACTCGGCATCATCACCAGCAAAGCGGTCAAACAGGATGACGGCAGCCGCACACCGCGCTTTAACCTGCTGCGTCGCGACACTGCAGAATTTGGCAAGACGCTACGGGAAAACCTCGACCTGGACGAACTGATCGAAGCCATCGCCCGGGAACTTTGACCGGGAAAATAGTCAGCCAGCTATTCTTTACCTGCTCACTGTGGTTATGTGATATTTTTACTTGACAATTTTTCAGTAGAAGCTACTCTTGAGAAGTATCGAACTAAACAAAACCTGATGCACGACAAGCTGCTTACAAACGGATCATTGCTCCACGAAAGGAACAGGATATGAGCCAGATTTATTCCGACAATTCACTCTCCATCGGCAACACCCCGCTGATTCAGCTGAACCGGATCGCCCCGGCCGGCGCAACTATTTACGGCAAGGTAGAAGGCCGCAACCCGGCCTATTCGGTCAAGTGCCGGATCGGCGCTTCGATGATCCGCGATGCCGAAGAGAAGGGGTTGCTCGGACCGGGCAAGGAGCTGATCGAGCCGACCAGTGGCAATACCGGAATCGCCCTCGCCTTTGTCGCCGCGGCCAAAGGCATTCCGATCACCCTGACCATGCCCGACACCATGAGCATCGAGCGACGCAAGGTACTCAAGGCGTTTGGCGCTAACCTGATTCTGACTCCGGGGGCCAAGGGGATGGGTGGCGCAATTGCCGAGGCCGAAGGGCTGGCCGCAGCCGACCCTGAGCGTTATGTTCTACTGCACCAGTTCAAGAACCCGGCTAACCCGGCGATCCATGAGCAGACCACCGGTCCGGAAATCTGGGATGCTACTGATGGCAATGTTGATATCCTGATCTCCGGGGTCGGTACCGGCGGCACCATCACCGGCATCGCCCGCTACTTCAAGCAGACCCGCAGCAAGCAGCTGCTTACGGTCGCCGTCGAACCGGAAGACAGCCCGGTCCTCACCCAGCACCTGGCCGGCAAGGAACTGCGACCCGGCCCACACAAAATTCAGGGGATCGGCGCCGGGTTCATCCCAGACACTCTCGATCTCTCAGTCGTCGACCGGGTAGAGCAGGTCAGTAACGACGAATCTATTGACTTCGCCCGTCGTCTGGCCCGTGAAGAAGGGTTGCTCTCCGGTATCTCCAGTGGTGCCGCGGTAGCCGCCGCGGTTCGCCTAGCCGCCCTGCCGGAGTTTGCGGGGAAGAAGATTGTCGCGATCCTGCCCGACTCAGGTGAGCGCTATCTGAGTAGTGTTCTGTTTGACGGAATCGTCTAATGGCGTCGCAAAAATCTCGCCCTACCGCGTTGCAGCATTTTTTCAGGACTTTGACATACCGATGTATGCCTTCACCCCTGAAAAACTACTACGCCTTGTCGGACGAAATTTTTGCTTAGCCATTTAAACTCGCAATGTAAATTTCTTATTGTTGACTTTAATAGTCGGCTTTGTTAAATTCTTTGCCACATAGCTGCTGATATTTAAGTAGCACGTCATTATCAAGAGTGGCAGAGGGACAGGCCCTTTGAAGCCACAGCAACCGGCCCGCACGCAAG
>CBDUUF010000124.1:0-5572 GCA_965370375.1 uncultured Desulfuromonadaceae bacterium | reverse complement strand
GCTCCCCTCGACTGTGCTCCCCTCGACTTTGCTCCCCTCGACTTTGCTCCCCTCGCCTTTGCTCGGGGCAGGCGGGGCAGGCGGGGCAGGCGGGGCAGGCTCTTCGGCGTTGCTCAGAACGGGCTCTTCGGCGTTGCTCAGAACGGGCTCTACAGCTACCGGCTTGCCGGTATGTTCAGCCATTTTCTGTGCAAACTCATCGTGTGAGCTCCAACCGCTGAACAGAAACCAGGCCATAAATATTACAGCCCAGACGATCAGACCATAAAACAGAATATTAAAGTAGACCGGTGGTGCCTGTTCACGGTCCTCGACAATACCGTCGGCATGTTCTTCGTTGTGCGGATCAATTTCACTCATAGCAACATCCTTTTTATCAGCCGCCGACTACAAAGAGGCAGGTCGGCACAATAATCAATCATCATCCAACATCCGGTATTTGGCGATTTCACCCTTCTCTTTTCGCTTCTTGCTGTAAGTGCGAATAAAGATCAGGACAAAAACCACAAACATTCCGATTGTGACGCCAAGATAGAGAATCGATGCGAGGTCCATTACCCTACTTCGCCTCCTGCAGGAAATTGGTCAGCTGCCAGACCTTATCCGTACCGAGCGTGGCGAACGGCGGCATGCCGCCATCCGGGATGCCGTTGTAGATAATTTCAAACAGCTCAGCATCATCCATCCCGAGATCGGTCAATTCCGGACCGATCTCACCGGAAAGATCCTCGGCATGACAAGCCGCACAGTTTCCGGCATAGAGGGCCTTGCCAGCGGCGATCGCCGCCGCATCGCCTGCGAACGGATTGTTCAGCTCACCGACGATGGTGGTTGCTGCCGCTTCACGCCAGGGGATATCACTGCCGAGTTTCTGCAAATAGGCAACCATGGCATCCATTTCGGTTTTGCCAACCAGCGCCTTGATCTCGGCGCTTGTGTAAGGGAAGCCGAGCACATCCATCTTGTGTTTGATCCGCGGCGGATTGAGCGCATTGTCCGCTATCCAGCCATAATCCGGCATATTGGTTTTCGGCACCATCGAGCGCGGTGAATCCATATGTTTGTAGTGCCAGGCGTCCGGATATTTGCCACCGAGACGGGCCAGATCCGGACCGGTCCGCTTTGACCCCCAGAGGAACGGCCGATCATAGACGAACTCGCCACTCTTGGAATAATCACCGTAGCGCAACACCTCAGCCACCAACGGTCGTACCGTCTGGGTATGGCAGTTATTACAACCTTCGCGGATGTAGACATCGCGCCCTTCCTGCTCCAGCGCGGTGTACGGAACCACACCCTCGATCCGGTCGGCCTCGGTGTTGACCCATAAGAACGGTAGCACCATGGTAACGATAGTGCCAACCAGGATAGCGGCAGTGGCCAGAATCAACAGCAGTATTGGATTCTTTTCCCACATGATTACGCCCTCCCTTCAGCAGTTGCAGCTTCGGTAGAGGCGGGTTCCGCCTGACGTACCGTCATAACCAGGTTGTAGACGAAGACCAGAACACCGACCAGGTAGATAACACCACCACCGACACGGGCCCACCAGTATGGATACATCTCGACCATCGTCTCCATGAAAGTGTAGGTCAGGCTGCCGTCGGAATTCATCGCATTCCACATCCCGGCCTGTAGTACACCGGCGATCCAGAGCGAAATCGACCAGATCAGCTGACCGACCAGGATCAGCCAGAATTGCAGGTTAGCCAACGCAATACTGTAGAGAGGTTTGCCATAGATCCGCGGCACCAGGAAGTAGATACTGGCGAAGCAGATCATCGACACCCAACCCATAGTCCCCATGTGAATGTGCGCCGGAATCCAGTCGGTATAATGGATAAAAGCTGAGAAGGTCCGGATCGCCTGCATCGGTCCCTGCAGGGTCTGCAGACCGTAGAATGTGATGCCGATGATCAGGAACTTGACCAGGTAATTCTCACGCATCTGGTGCCACTGGCCGCCCATCGACAAATAGCCGTTAAAAACGCTGCCCCACGACGGCGCGATCAACATAATCGAGAACCCCGTCGCCAGAGTCTGAATCCAGTCCGGAACCGGCGTCCAGAGCAGATGATGCGCCCCGGTCCAGAGGTACATGAAGATCAGGCTCCAAAATGCGATGATCGACATCCGGTGGCTGTAGATCGGCACCCCGGTCGACTTCGGCAGGAAATAATAAAACATCGCCAACGGCGGAGCAGTCAGCACCATCGCTACGGCATTATGCCCGAACCACCACTGCACGTTAGCATCATTGGTACCGGCATAAGCCGAGTAAGACTTGAACAGCTCAGCCGGAACCGCAGCTGCATTGACTATATACAGGATCGCAACACCAACAATCGCCGCCATCATATACCAGAGGGAGATATACATCTGCTCCTCTTTGCGCTTGATGATGGTCATAATGATATTAATAGCGAACACTACCCAGAGGATGATCACCATCACGTCGATCGGCCACTCCATCTCGTGGTATTCCTTGCTGGTGGTATAGCCAAGTGCCAGCGTCACCGCCGAAGCGGTGATGGTGATGTTGAAAAACCAGAGTTGGAATCTGGCCAGTTTATCGCTCCAGAGTGGCGTCTTGCAAAGCCGCTGGACCATATAGAGGAAGGCGGCGAAAGTAACACCGATTCCCCAGCCGTAAATACCGGCGTTGGTATGGATCGGCCGCAGACGACCAAAGGTCAGGTATGGCGGGAAATTAAGGCCAGGTTCAACCATCTGCAGAGAGACAATCACCCCAACCACAACAGTGACCAGCCCCCACACAATGCTCCAGTTGACGAAGCTCCTGACAATGTCGGTGTTGTAAACCGGCTTCTCCATACAGACTCCTCCATAAAAGGATTAAAAATACCAGATGAGATAATACTATTACATGAGAATAAGTCAAGAATGATGACTAAAGTGGTTATCTTTATAATGCAGAATTTAAGGCATGTCAAGATGATATTAAGTTACTGGATATACAGCTTGATCAGGTAAACCGGGCTTTCTTGATTGTCAGTGTAATGCCCGGCCGCAACCACGCAAGGTTTGCCCGTCGAGATTAACTTCTACAGTGGTTTCAAACTCCTCACCGCTCATTGTATCGCGACACGGTTCACCCGTTAAAGTCAAAGTCAGGGTCAGCTCCTGCCCGTCCAGTGAGTTCCTGTAACGTGTGGTTCTGGCCGCCATATCAATCTCAGGTTTCGACAGGTCGAATTCGTACAGCTCTGAGCCGTAACCGGTCACCAGAACCAGCTTCGTCTGTTCAATGATTTCCAGATTCCAGCCCGGTTCGTTGCCGATCGCCCGGAAATCGGCACCGTTCAGTTTTGCGTGTTCCCAGATCGCCTGTCGGCGGTCGTTGCGGCAACTTCGCGAAACGCCGCCTGACTCTTCAAGCAGGCCCTGTTGGCCATCGAGTCGAAACATCAAGTTCCCGTCATGGAACGTGTTAACCGCCGTCTGCTGTAGCGTTAGTGTGCCAGAAGGGAGAAACAGCCAGACCTGCGCGCCTTCAATCCGGGCGACAAAGGAATACTCCTCAGCGCAGTTAAAAACAAAGGTCCTGACTGCCGCAGAAGACTCGGGTTGCGTGGCATGAACAGGTGCGCAAGCTTGCAACAGGAACATCAAGCCGCAGCCAGCAATAATGATTTCGGCTTTTGAATAATTGCTGCAACTACGAAAAATTTTTGTCATGCCTATACTCCACCTGCCATGTACCATTTTAACAAATCCCGAAATAATCAAATCGCCAGAAAAGCTCTCAGGCCAGCGATCCAGACTCGATCTTCAGTTGGATTGTTTGCCGGATTCAGCACATACTGCAGATCTGGTAACAGGGAAAAGTTCTTCAACACCTGAAATTTGTAGGAGGTCTCTACGACATATTCGTCTTTAGCAGTTGCGGAAACAGGGTCTGCCCAACCAAAAGCCAGATTCCAGGACTGATCAGGACGTGTCGTATATTCGAATCCGGTTGACGCAGCATTCCTGGCGGCTACACCGCCACCACCATCGTTGTGACCATAACGCAGGAACGGGAAAAACTTGTTTACTTTCCAGATAGCGCTCACAGCCCAACCGCTGCCTCGCTCGACACCGGCGAGATCACGCGCATCATTATCCCAATAGGTTAATTGAATACGCCTCTCGTTGCGCGAAGTTGCAGCTGGTGACCAACTAATCTCTAATGCCTTCAGCCACTCACCCTCTTTGACCGTATCCAGATCAAACTCGCCGTTGGCGGCGTTTCCATCGAATATCTGTCCACCAATCTGAATATTTTCAGTTATAAACCCTTTGCCCACCAAACCAAGAGCACCAATTCCGGTACTAGCCACGGCAGGATTGAGAACAATTGAGCGATTAAGAAAGCTTCTGGAGATCGACTGGAATGGCGATGCATCCAGATATAAATCATAAGCCAGACGGCCAATCGAAAAACTGGCTGTTTTATCATTGAAATGCTGCGTCCAGTTAATAACCGACAAATCGAGGTCAAAGTCGGAATACACGATGCCGGTATTGAGCGCTGCGATACCAATATTGCTGCTCAGATCTTGTGGGCTTTGCATGCCGCCAATGCCGGAGCGGTACTCGACGCGGTATTCGATGCCACCGGGATGTCCAGTATCTCGTCCAAGCAGTGTCCACCCCCCAAACAGGCGGTAGATCTGCCCCAAAGCAGAGTCTTTTTCATTAGGCAAGCTGTCACTCGCTTTCTGGTACAGCCAGTAAGCATTGAAGCCGATGACAAAACCATGTTCATCCTTGACGCGGTCTTTCCAGTCAAAATACGGTTTGAGTGCCCGCTGCAGCGTGTCCGGTTCAGCTGAGAAGGCCGGTAGCGGAGCCCAGACAACAGTAATCAGGATGGTTACAATAAGTGTTTTGAAAACATTACTAAACATTTACACGCCCTCTAGATATCCAACCTGATATTGTTTTTTTATAAAAAGCCCGCAAACAAACGTCTTACGGAACGACTCTAAGACTAATGCAACTATTGGGAATTACAACTGATATATTCCTGACCTGCTCAACTTTGATTGAACCTGCATATGCTTTGGCAAATTCACCAGATGGTTCATTCAGCATGCTGCCGTAAAACTCGAGATAGAGTTCCTGATATGGGTAACTCGTAAGACTTCGGGATTTCGAAACAAGTTTACGTTGTTCTTCTTCGGTTGCGTGAAGCCAGAAAGTTTGCGAATCACCACACAACCGGATCGTGCGGATTTCATGGCCATAGACGATGACACCGGACAGCTCCGGTGATGCCGATCGGGCACAGGCAGACAAGACAACCGTCATCAACATCATCAAACTGATCTTCAAGTATCCCATTACTTTCCGGTGGGGCACTCGCCTTCACGGTAACCGACAACATCCGGATCAGAACAAGAGCCACAGCCATTTGAATACGTCTTGAAGCTGCCATCCTGTAATTGCCCGCAAACCGGACTATAATCCATCGTACATACTTGGGGACGCGGTTCCGTGCAAATGACCAGATCGTCAACGTCAATTTTGATCTCTTCTTCAGGAGGCGAGCCACCAGAAAAGGCCA
>CBDUUF010000123.1:0-5575 GCA_965370375.1 uncultured Desulfuromonadaceae bacterium | reverse complement strand
GGCAATCAAAAACTGCCGAAACTCATTCTCCAGCCAATCAGGTCGAATATTCTCAAAACTGGCTAGCAAACCACCTAGTGGAATACAGCTGCCGGCCGCACCGGTGAGAATTATTATGGTTAAAATATCAGACATATTTTTGCGGTTCGCCGTATCTGCTCACTGGTAGCTCACACAGAGATATGGCCTGAAATCCAATTACGCGCCTGTTCAAGTTCATTGAAAGCGAATTCCTTAACCTCGGCTTCAATAAAATGGCTACCAATTTTTTCAGCAATATTGCCTATGGGCGAATCTGTAACAAATGCTACATGCGCCACTTTACGATGATGCTCTTTGACAAATCTGAAATGGGAGATCAGGGCGGCAAACGACGCCCAACCCGGGAATGACTGCACATGGATTATGATGCCATTCAACTTGCCTGCTTGTTTTATGGCCGGGTCAATTACCTTGGCGGCAGCTGCAAAATCACTTTTAGTCAGCGCACCATCAGGCTCCAAAATCGCAATACCATTCTCTTCGTCCAATTTAACGTCAAGCATGTCACACCTCCATATATAAATTACCTGTGTCAATTATACCCGGATAAACAGTGCGGTCAAAAGCAGATGCTTTGAATTTATCTGTGTTATCCCGAACATGAAAGATCGGCTTGAACTGGATTGAAATCTGTGGAAAGCGGCATGCTTGATTTTATTGCCAATAAATACAAGCGCTCCAGTAGTTGACACAGCATGAGAGCATTATAACCTTATAGCAATAATAACCCGGCTGAAAGGAATTGCAGCGTGACGCAGGTTCTGCTCAAAAAATCGAAGTTGGCCAGGCTGATCAGTTTTCTGGCTACCCGAAAAAAAGTCGTCGGACCGGTGCGCTTGAGTCACAACCAGTTCAAATTCGCCGAAGTCAGCTCGCTGGCCGAGATGAGTCTCGACTACCTGCCGACCATCCTGCCGCCAAAAAAATATTTTCTGCCACCACATGAAAATCTGCTGCAGTACGATATTGCCCAGGGGCAGGAGATGCAGGCGGAGGTCGAAGTCGAGGAGTTGGTGCTGTTCGGCATCCACACCTGCGATCTGGCCGGTATTCAGTGTCTCAATGTGGTGTTTTCAGACCGGCCGCGAGATCTACACTACATGATCCGTAAGCGTCATTTCACGCTGATCGGTCTGGAATGCAACGATTACTGCGACAGCTCCGCCAGCTGCGCCATGCTGTTCAACCACCTGCCGAAAGGCGGTTACGACCTGTTTTTCTCCGAACTGGATGTTTGTTATGTTGTCGACATCAACACCCACAAGGGCGACCTGCTGGTAGAGGAGTCCAACCTGTTCAACCCGGTCACACCTGCCGCACAAATGCAGTTGCAGGCGCTGCGCAATAGAAAAAAGCAAATTTTTAAAAGTGAAGTCCCGATCCGCTATCAGGATATCCCACAGCTTTTCGCGGCGACTTACGACAGCGACGTCTGGGCGCAACTTGGCGAGAAATGCCTCG
The DNA here is from genome assembly GCA_965370375.1 of uncultured Desulfuromonadaceae bacterium. Lineage (GTDB taxonomy): Bacteria > Desulfobacterota > Desulfuromonadia > Desulfuromonadales > UBA2294 > Kmv16. The sequence continues at coordinate 4,072 of CBDUUF010000123.1, read as the reverse complement.
CCTGCGGCAACTGCACCAACGTCTGCCCAACCTGCTACTGTTTCGATGTCATAGATGAACCAGAGCTCGACCTGACCAAGGGGAGGCGCATCCGGGTCTGGGATTCTTGTCAGCATGAAGCATTTGCCAAAATCGCCGGTGGTGAGAGTTTTCGTGCCGAGCGCCTCGAGCGCCAACGACACCGCTTTAATCGTAAATTTCGCTACCCGATGGAGCGCTACAAGCGAATGTTTTGTACCGGCTGCGGCCGTTGCAGTCGCACCTGTATGGCGCAAATAGACCTTAAAGAGACCCTCAACGCTTTACTGGCAGCACAAGGCTGACATGCAAACCATTGCCATCAACCATTCCAGCTACCAGATCAAACGCGGACGAATTGCCGAGTTGACCGAGTTGACCAGGCTGGAGAAGCTCTTCCGGATTGTCCTGCCGGAAGATGAAATTCTCGACCACGACCCCGGTCAGTTTGTTGAGGTTTCACTGTTCGGCGTTGGTGAAGCCCCGATTTCGCTCTGTTCTTCGCCAACCAGGCGCGATTCCTTCGAACTATGCGTGCGCAATGTCGGCCGCTTGACCGCGGCACTGCATCAACTCAAACCCGGCGACGAACTAGGCATTCGCGGCCCGTTCGGGGTCGGGTTTCCGGTGGTGCCGCTGGAAGGGAACGATATTCTGCTGATCGCCGGCGGTCTGGGTATTGCGCCTTTACGTTCGCTGATCAATTACATCATCGACAACCGGCGCGATTTCGGCAAGGTCGATATTCTGCTCGGCTGTCGCGATCCAGCGAGTATGCTGTTTTGCGCTGAACTCGACTACTGGCGCCAGCGGGTCGACATCAACTTTTGTTGTTCGATTGATCTGGCCGCGCCCGAATGGGCAGGCAACGTCGGGCTGATCACGGCGCTGATTCCCGGCATCAGTCTCGAACCGTTAAAAACCATGGCCGTCATCTGCGGACCACCGGTTATGTATCGTTGCGTAATCGATGAACTACTGCAAAAAGGAATCCCCGAAGCGCACATCTACCTGTCGCTCGAACGCCACATGAAATGCGGCCTCGGCAAATGCGGTCACTGCCAGATCGGTGACATCTACTGTTGCCAGGACGGCCCGGTGTTCAATTACCGCCAGGTGAAAACGCTGTCAGGAGCAATATAATGGCACAGCCTAAAGTCGCTTTTTTTGAGCTCGCCAGCTGCGAGGGCTGTCAGTTGCAGGTGGCCAATATGGGTGAGCAGCTGCTCGACCTGCTGGAGATGATCGATCTGGTGGAGTTCCGTGAGCTGATGTCAGAACAGTGGCCGGGACGGATTGATATCGCTTTTGTCGAAGGGAGCCTGGTCACCGAAGAATCGGCCCAGCGTTTGTACGCGATTCGGCAGCGCAGCGACCTGCTGGTCGCCTACGGCAGCTGTGCGACCATCGGCGGGATCAACGGCATGAATAACCTTAAGCCGCTGGCAGACGTTCAGACGATTGTTTACGGCGACAAGTCAGACTGGTTCCCGGCGGCTAAAACCCGCGCGCTGCACCAGCTGGTCAAGGTCGATTATTTCATTCACGGTTGCCCGGTTCATCCGGATGAATTCATCAGGGTGCTCAAGTCGGCACTGGCCGGATTGCCGTACCAGGTACCCGACTACGCGGTCTGTGTCGAATGTAAATTCAACGAAAATATCTGCATGTACGATAAGGGAGTGACCTGTCTCGGCCCGGTAACCCGCGCCGGTTGTGACGCCTGGTGCATCAACCACGGTAACGTCTGCTACGGCTGCCGGGGTCTGGTCAGCAACCCGAACCTGGCCGGGGCCGAAGCGGTGTTGCGCGACTATAATCTGGACGCCAACCTGATCGCCAACAAGATGCTGATGTACAATGCCGCGCTGGAGCAAAAAGCATGAGTAGAAATATTTCACTCAACGTCGAATTTATAACCCGGGTCGAGGGGCACGGCCACATCGTCGTCGATGTGCAGAACGGCCAGCTGCTAAAAGCCGAGCTGCAGATCATTGAAGCACCCCGTTTTTTTGAAGCGATGCTGCAAGGTCGCTCGATCTTCGAGGCACAACACATCACCTCACGGATCTGCGGCATCTGTGCTTGCGGCCACAGCCTGGCCTCGATCCAGGCGGCTGAGAACGCCATCGGCTTCACCCCCAGCGAGCAGACGCTGCAACTGCGCAAGCTGCTGCTGCAGATGGAACTGCTCGACAGTCATATCCTGCATATATTCATGCTGGTCGCGCCCGACCTGCTCGGCGTCGATAGTTTCATCGGCATGATGCAGGAGCATGCTGAATCAGTAAAACGCGCCCTGCGGATAAAGAAGGCCTGCAACACGGTCTGTGATATCCTGGTCGGCCGCCATGTCCACCCGATCTCCTGTGTGGTCGGCGGCTTCACCAAACTTCCCGACCCCGGGCAACTCGAAACCATGCACCGCCTGCTGGTGCAGATCCGCAACGAGCTGACGCCGGCCGTCGCACTGGTCACCGAATTCAAGTTCCCCGAGTTCACCCGCGAAACCGAGTACGTAGCACTGATCAGCGATGCCGCCGAGTACCCGCTGCTCAGCGGTGATGTCGGTTCAAGCGACGGCGTACACATGACAAAGGCAAACTACCGGTCAATCACCAACGAATTTCTGGTCGAACACTCCTCGGCCAAACATGCCCGACTCAGCCGCAACGCCTACGCCGTTGGCGCGCTGGCACGCTTCAACCTCAATGCCGACAAGTTGCACCCAGCGGCAACCACGGTGGCCAGAGAACTCGGCCTGACCGCACCCTGCCACAAGCCATTTCTCAACAGTTGTGCCCAGCTGGTCGAAGCTGTCCATTGCACTGAAGCAGCGATCGAGATCATCGAACAGCTGTTGGCAAGCGGGGTCGATCAGCATGAAGCGGTGATTGTCGGTGTCAATGAAAACCGGAGCATCCAGGTTCAAGCCGGTAGTGGTGTCGGCGCGGTTGAAGTTCCGCGCGGGCTGTTATTTCATCACTATACAGTGGATGATAAAGGAATTATCCAGCAGGCCAACTGTGTGATCCCGACCGGACAGAACCTGCAGAATATCGAGGACGACATGCACCAGCTGGTGCCGGCGATCATCGACAAAAGCGATGCCGAGATCACCCGGACGCTGGAGATGCTGGTGCGCGCCTACGATCCCTGTATCTCCTGTTCAACGCATTTCCTCGAAGTTGATTTCATCGGCCGTTAAAGACCTTGATTAACAGTGTCGGTATGTCGAGATAAGCCCATGCAGGATATGACGTGGACTTTACAAAAAGGCGCGCTATAAATCTTTGCTTGCAGAAGTTCGCAGCGAACAGCTGTCAAGCCTGTGACCTAAAAAAGGGCTGCCCTTTATTCGCGGGGCAGCCCAGTCTGTAACATTGCATAAAATCTAAATTACGCTGTAATCATTGCATTCAGCTACTTGCGTAGCGGATCAGCTTTATAACCCAGGGCAGCCCAGTCAAGTCGCCCGGCATCACCGTGGCAGTCTATACAGCCGAGTGCCTGCTCTTTGGGCGCAACCATGTGATTGATGGGCCAATACATGATCGTTTCGGCGAAGTCAAATTTGCCGCTGTATGGTACGCCGCTTGACTTCATGGCGGTTGCAATCGATTTATTCCAATCGAAAGTCTTCCAGTAACCACCTTTACCGAACAGATGCACCGTAGTGAAGTAACTGTTTTTCACATCATACGGCTGTTTACCCGTGTGGGTCTTGAATGGGAAGATCTTCGCCTTTTTATCAGCCTTGTCACCCAGAGGATAGCTGAGTGCCGTGACTTTGGCGGGATCCATCTTGTCGCCCAGTTGGTAAACACCGGCCTGGCCATTGTACCAGGCATAGGTTGGGGTCACTTTCTTGCCCCAGGTGAAGCTGCCTTTTTTCTTGGCGAAAGAAGGTTTGCCGTATTCGTCCTTGACTGACTTCAGTTTCTTGCCAGCTGTAGACCAATCCCAAGACATCTTGGTCGGAACTTCATTGGCGAAGCTCGGAATATGGCAGGCCTGGCAGGCAACACGACCCATATGCTGATTGATCAGGGTC
>CBDUUF010000122.1:0-5577 GCA_965370375.1 uncultured Desulfuromonadaceae bacterium | reverse complement strand
GGCGGCATCTATGACGCAACACTAAAAGAAGCCATTCACCGGTTCAAGTATCGCGGCAAGATCAATCTCGATCGCCCGTTGGCCGACCTGATTTTAACCAAACTGGCCGATCTGGAGCCGGTCGATCTAGTGCTGCCGGTACCGCTGCACGACAAACGTCTGCGCCAACGAACCTATAATCAGTCAGCATTGCTGGCTCGCCTGTTGGCTGAAAAAATAAACCGCCCGCTCTCGCTGCACCTGTTGATCCGGCATCGCGATACACCTCCGCAGCAAGGACAAAATGCAACCGCACGAAAAAAGAACCTAAAGAATGCCTTTACTGTGACGCAGCCATTAAACGGGGAGCATGTCCTGTTGATAGATGATGTCCTCACCACCGGCGCTACCGTGCGTGAATGCTGTCGGACATTGAAAAAGCATGGTGCGGGGAGTGTAACAGTGGCTGTACTGGCAAGAGCCCGGGCTTTTTAATCGACAAGCTGTCTGCGCTGACACCCAGGATATTTAATTTACCAGACCCTGTCTGGACAACGGCACTTCAGTGCGCTACGGTTTACAGATGTTTGGAATTACCACAAATTGTCTGGAGGGTTCATGACCGACGTAAAATCAAACCAGAAAATAGACCTGCTGATTATCGGGGCACTTGTCACCATCACCTACTTTTTCAGTATACAATTCGATCTGCAAGAGCGCTTCGACAGTTTCTGTGATCTGTACGAACACTACGAAGTTGATGAATTGATGGTAGTCGGCCTGGTGCTGATTCCGATCTCAATGATTTACGTCTGGCGACGCTGGCAGGAAATCCGCCAAGCCAACAAACGGCTCGACACCGCACTCGCCGAGGTTGAACACTTGCGCGGCATCATTCCTATCTGCTGCGCCTGCAAGAAGATCCGTGACGACGACGGCTACTGGCACGAGGTTGAAACATACTTCAAAAACCGACTCGACACCTCATTCACCCACGGTATCTGCAACGACTGTATCAAAGAAATCTACCCTGACACATACCGAGAAATGCAAGAAAGTGGCAACATAAATGATCTGACTGCGATCAAAAAAGGAGGCTTATCGTGAGACCGATTACCTGGCTCCTGGCTATTCTATTACTATGCGGTTGTGTTCCGGTACTGAACCCAGAGGCGCACAATGTTGAGTTGGTGCTAAACCCGATTACAGACCGACATGGGAAAAAGATTGGTGATGTAATCGGCAGTGCCGGTAAGTGGTACAATTCTCTTTTTATCAGCAACTCTGCTCTGACAGAAGGAGCACTCAACGACTTACGCAACAACGCTTACCTGATGGGGAGCAACCGGGTTTATATCTACAAAAACATTCATTTCACCACCTCGGTCACCTTCCTCGGCGAGGCGTACCTCAGCAACCCGGCACCATAAGACAAGGTGCAAATTTCTGGCGATTACAATCCTGACAATCAGGGTTCACTATATATGTGTATTTATGTTAGCATTGGTACATCTAATTGGGGTTAGCAATGAAACTGATCGAATCTCCTCTACTTAAACTGCTCGAACGCGACCAGTTGCTCGACACTATGCCGAGCGGACTGTTCCTGGTCGACTGCGACATGAATATCGTCTACTGGAACCGCGAAGCTGAACGCATCACCGGCTACAGTGCCGAGGAAGCCGTTGGTCAGCACTGCTCGTTTCTGGAAGGGATCGAGTGCGCCACCGGCTGTGGTTTGTATGATGAAGACTCACCAGAAAAACCGATTATCGGTAACGACTGCCGCATCCGCGGTAAAGACGGCAACCTGATTTACATCAGCAAGAATATCGATTTGCTCCGCCACAAGGGCGAGATCATCGGCGGTATAGAATCATTTATCGACACCACCGAACAAAAAAATCTTGAAGATGCTCTACGCCAGCACAGCGAGGATCTTGAATCAACAGTTCTAAAGCGTACTGCGGCCCTGGAGGCAGAGCGCACCCGACTCCGTTCGGTTCTCGACAGCATGACCGATCTCAGCTACATCGTTTCGGCCGATTTTCGGATCAGCTTTATCAATCAGGCGCTCTTGAATAAAATTGGCCCGGCCGAAGGTGAACTCTGTTACCGGATCATCCACAACAAAGACACAATATGTGAAAATTGTCCTGTGCCAGAGGTGCTCACTGGTAAAACAGTCCACGAAGAACGCGTGTTCCCCTTAGATAGCCAAACATATGAGATCATTCACACTCCGCTCTATTCCTCTCAGGGCGAGACAGAAAAGCTCGCAGTCTGCCGCGACATCACCGAACGTAATGAGGCTAACGAGCGGCTCATAGAAGCAAACCGGCAACTCGACTCCTTCGTCTACACTGTATCGCACGACTTACGTTCACCGCTGACGCCGATTATCGGTTTTGCCGAATTCCTGAAAAACGAGTATCGCGACAAACTCGACAGTCAGGGGATTGATCTGCTGACAGAAATCGAATCGCAGGGAAACCGGATGCTTGCCCTGATGGAAGACCTGTTGCAACTGTCACGTGTTGGCCATGTCGCGCCACCGGACGAACCGGTCAACGCCACGGCAATACTACAGAATGTTCTCAATGATATGGCATCAGAGACTACCGAAAAAAAGGTTACAATTGTATCTGCCCCCATGCCGAGACTGCGAATTCCTGAGCCACTGATCGAAGAGTTGTTCAGCAACTTGTTGCACAATGCCCTGCGTTATGGTTGCACCGAGGGAGAAACCATCGATGTGTTGAGTGAAGAAGCTGACGGTCATGTGCTAATTAAAATTATTGATCACGGCCCCGGCATTCCGCAATCCGAGAAAAAGTGGGTATTTGATGTCTTTTATCGTGGGGCCGATGTGAAACAGCTTCCGGGAACCGGTATCGGCCTGGCAACCGTAAAAAAAATCGTCCGGCAGTATGACGGTAAAATTGAATTGCTCGACACCCCGGGCGGCGGCTGCACCGTTGCCCTGCAATTTCCTTCAAGCACCATGTAAACCTTAAACTAACGCTTCTTGCTGGTTTACGATGAAGGGCCCAGCCAATGACCCTGCAACAGCTTTACGACCGTCTTTACGGTCACTACGGTCCACAACACTGGTGGCCAGCCGACTCGCCATTTGAAGTAATTATCGGTGCTATCCTGACCCAGAACACCAACTGGCAGAATGTCGAGCTGGCTATAACTAATCTTCGTACAGCCAGCGCTCTTGATCCCGCAACGATCAAGCGCCTGCCGACCGCCAAACTGGAAAAGTTTATCCGACCATCGGGTTTCTTCCGCCAGAAAGCCGACCGCCTGCAACAGTTCACTCGTTTTTTGCATAACAATTTCATGGGGGACCTGCAACAACTATTTACCTTGCCGTTGCCCAAGCTTCGGCTGTTATTACTCGAACAGCAAGGTATCGGCCCAGAGACTGCCGATTCGATCCTGCTCTACGCCGCCGGCAAACCGAGCTTCGTCGTTGACGCCTACACCCACCGGCTGCTCGAACGGATTTACAATTCGCAAAAGATTTCCTATGAGCGTATGCGCGACAACTTCATGCAGCAACTCCCGGCCTCAACTGAACTGTACAATGAATTTCACGCCCTGATTGTCTGCCACGTCAAGAAATTGTGTCGTAAACGCCTGCCGTTATGTTCAGAGTGTCCGCTTCTGGATTGTTGTTTGTTCGGCCAAGACCTGACAGCAGATTAACCACCGCCCCAAGCCAAGCACAAAATCAGCCGGCAGATAGCGCAAAACCCCTGTTTTCCCTTGACTTACGCGTCGATTTTGTTACCCTACTGCATTTAAATTTTGCCTGAATTTCCGTTCCTGCGGAGGACATGATGGATTATAAAGAGACCCTCAATCTGCCCCAAACTGATTTCCCGATGCGTGGAAACCTTCCGGTTCGCGAACCGGAAGTAATCGCCCGCTGGCAGAAAATCGATCTGGACGCCAAGCTCGAAGCGGCCGGTGCAGGACGCCCCAATTTCACCTTGCATGACGGCCCGCCCTACGCCAACGGCAATATTCATATCGGCCACGCCCTGAACAAAATCCTCAAGGACATCATCATCAAGAGCAAACGGATGCAGGGTTTTTACGCCCCGTATGTTCCGGGCTGGGACTGCCATGGTCTGCCGATCGAGCTGAAGGTTGACCAGAAGCTCGGCAAGAAGAAGCGCGAGATGAGCAAGGCTGAAATCCGCAAGGTATGTCGCGACTATGCTAAAAACTGGGTCGACATCCAGAGCGAGGAGTTCCAGCGTCTCGGCATCTTCGGTGACTGGGGCAACCCGTACCTGACCATGACTACCGATTACGAAGCGGCCACCGCCCGTGAACTGGCCCGGTTCGCCGAGCGTAAAGGTCTGTACAAAGGCAAGAAACCGGTGCACTGGTGTCCTTCATGCGTAACCGCCCTGGCCGAAGCCGAGGTCGTGCACGCCGATCACACCTCACCGTCGATCTACGTCAAGTTCCCGTTTGTCGACGAGCTGCCGTTCGAACTGGCCGCTCTGGCCGACAAAAATGTCTCGTTTGTCATCTGGACCACCACCCCCTGGACCATCCCGGCCAACCTCGGTATCTGCCTGCATCCGGAGCTGCCATACGTCGCGGTCGAAGCCGGCGACGACGTGTTGGTGATGGCTGAGGGACTGCATGAAGCGGTCCTGAAAGAGCTGGGGATCGAAGAGTACAGCGTCCTCGCGACCTTCTCCGCCGCTCCGTTTGAAAACAAGCGTTGCAAACATCCATTTTACGACCGCGACTCCCTGCTGATGCTCGGCGATTACGTCACCCTCGAGGCCGGAACCGGTTGTGTCCACACCGCCCCCGGCCACGGCCAGGATGACTACATCACCGGTCTGCGCTACGGCCTGGAGATCTACAACCCGGTCAACGATTACGGCAAGTACCACGACGATGTCGAATTCTTCGCCGGGCTTGACGTTAAGAAGACCGCCAACGATGCGGTCAACGCCAAGCTCGAAGAAGTCGGTGCCCTGCTGATGCTCGGCAAGATCTCGCACAGCTATCCGCACTGCTGGCGCTGCAATAAACCGATCATCTTCCGCGCCACCGAGCAGTGGTTCATCTCCATGGAGTCGAACAATCTGCGCCAGAAAGCCCTCGAGCACATTAACGATGTCGAGTGGATTCCGCACTGGGGTCGCGACCGGATCTACAACATGATCGAAAGCCGCCCCGACTGGTGCATCAGCCGTCAGCGGACCTGGGGCGTACCGATCACCGCACTCTACTGTAAAAAGTGCGGCGAGTCGTTTGCCGACGGCAAGGTTATGCATCACATCGCCGACCAGTTTGAAGAGAGCGGCAGCGACATCTGGTTTGAGAAAGACGTTAAAGAGCTGATCCCGGCCGGGACTCTCTGCCCGTCCTGCGGCCATGATGAGTTCAATAAAGAGATGGATATCCTCGATGTCTGGTTCGATTCCGGGGTCTCGCACGCTGCGGTAGTCGAGAAGCGTGACGAATTGAATTCTCCGGCCGATCTCTATCTGGAAGGGAGCGATCAGCACCGCGGCTGGTTCCATTCGAGCCTGCTCGCCTGCGTCGGCACCCGCG
>CBDUUF010000121.1:0-5592 GCA_965370375.1 uncultured Desulfuromonadaceae bacterium | reverse complement strand
TAAAAACGTCTTGTATGTCTGTCATTTAATCTGTTTGCCATAGTTTAGGATATTTGTGTTGTTTAAATCGGATGCCTGGCCAAAATTTCTACTCAATCTAGCTAATCATGCCAGTAGTCGCAATCTGGTTTTGAGTGCCATAGTCGGACTGTTTGGCGGTTTGGGAGCAGTCGCTTTTTACTTTGCTGCCAACGGTGTCGACTCTGCGCTGCTCAGTGGCTTGGCCGGCTATAATCCGATCAGTGTTCACGGCCCGATCGACGCTGATTCTATACCGTTTATCGATAGCCTGTCGATGGAGCATAACTGGTTGCTGTTTTTCTTGCCCGCCCTGGGTGGCCTGGTTTCCGGTTACCTGGTGTTTCGTTTTGCGCCCGAGGCCGAGGGGCATGGCACCGATGCGGCGATTGATGCCTTTCATAACAAAGGTGGGCACATTCGCGCCCGGGTGCCTTTTATCAAGGCTATCGCTTCGGTGGCCACCATCGGCACCGGCGGTTCGGCCGGACGTGAAGGCCCGATCGCCCAGATCGGAGCCGGAATCGGTTCCTTTCTCGCAACCCGACTCGGACTATCATCTTCCGACCGGCGCATTCTGCTACTGGCTGGAATCGCTGCCGGCGTTGGTGCCACCTTCCGCTCGCCACTCGGTGGCGCATTGTTTGCGGTCGAGGTTCTCTACCGCAAAACCGATTTTGAGAGCGAAGCGTTGATCCCGGCGATCATCGCTTCGATTGTTGCCTATTCATTGTTCGGGGCGGTAACCGGCTGGGAGCCGCTGCTGGACACGCCGCTGTTTGTGTTTGAGCATCCACCTGAGTTGCTGCTGTTTCTGTTTCTCGGTATTTTTTGTGCGCTGCTCGGTGTTGTTTATGTCCGCTTTTTCTATAAAATGCGCGACCTGTTTAAAAAGTTGCAAATCCCGGCAATTTACAAACCGGCTTTAGGTGGCCTTGCTCTTGGCCTCCTCGCCTTTTTCGTGCCGCAGGTTCTCGGTTCCGGTTATGGCTGGGTGCAGGCTGCTCTGTATGGCAAAGTTGCACTATGGGTCATGCTGGTGATCGCTCTTGCTAAAATACTCGCGACAAGCCTGACTATCTCTTCGGGCGGGGCGGGTGGTGTTTTTGCTCCGAGTCTGGTTATCGGCGCACTGCTTGGCGGTGCTTTCGGTTTAACGGCTGAAATGCTTGTGCCGGGAATGGTGACTGATCCTCGCGCTTACGTTCTTATCGGGATGGCTGGCTTTTTTGCCGGCGTTTCAAACACTCCGATCGCTACGTTGATTATGGTCAGCGAGTTGACCGGCAATTATGGGCTGCTGGCGCCGCTGATGCTCGTTTGTGTTATTTCAATGATCGTCTACCATCGCAACAGTATTTATGAGAATCAGGTAGAGTCCCGTTCAGAGTCGCCGGCACACCGTGGTGATTTTGTGGTTGATGTGCTCGAAGGAATCACTGTTGGTGATTTGTCCTCACACGGCCACACCCCTTTGCTGATTCCTGAAAATCTGTCACTTTCTGATCTATTGACGCGTATTGCAACGGCTGAGGGTGCATATTATCCGGTGGTAGATGAAGAGGGTCGGATGACAGGAATCTTTTCGGTTACTGATATTCGGCGGATTCTTGATGAGGAAATTCCGCCTGGGCTGGTTTGCGCTAAAGACATCGCTTCAGCCAATGTTGTTGCAGCCTCACCGGACGATGCGATGAATACCACCCTGCAGTTGATGTCCAGTCGCGGATTTGCCGAAATACCGGTGGTCGATGCGCAGGACAAGGGGAAGGTTTTGTTCATGTTGACCCGGCGTGCCCTGCTGGCTCGTTACGCTAAAGAGCTGGAAAGTAAAAAGGGTATTTACAAAGAGAGTTAATCGTTACGCAAAATGTTGCAACTGCTTCATTGCAGTTTGAAAGAGATCTGCTTATGCCTAAAAACAAGATTGAGATTAATGAAGCTTATTGTAAAGGGTGTGAACTCTGCACGATCGCTTGTCCGCATGGTCTTATTGAAATGGATACGGCATTGAATGATCTCGGCTATATTCCGGCAATAATTACGCCGGCCAATCTGGCAAAATGCACCGCATGTGCACTCTGTGCGCGGATGTGTCCGGATACGGCCATTACCGTATTCAAGTCAGATGTTGATAGGAATGGAGCTACCTCATAATGAAGCGTCTATTTGTTAAAGGGAACGAAGCGGTGGCTATGGGGGCAATCGAAGCCGGCTGTCGCTATTACTTCGGTTACCCTATTACGCCGCAAAGTGATATCCCGGAATATATTTCACGGGAAATGCCCAAAGTCGGCGGCACTTTTATTCAGGCCGAGAGCGAGATAGCCTCAATCAACATGCTGCTCGGAGCGAGCGCCGGCGGTGCCCGGGCTATGACGTCGTCATCAAGCCCCGGTATTTCCTTGAAGCAAGAGGGTATCTCCTATATGGCCGGCAGTGAATTGCCCGGATTGATCGTTAATATTTGCCGGAGCGGCCCTGGTTTGGGTGGAATCGACGCCTCGCAAGCCGATTATTTCCAGTCAGTAAAAGGTGGCGGCCATGGTGGTTATCGGCTGATCGTTCTGGCACCCAGCTCGGTTCAGGAGATGTACGACCTGACAATCCTCGCTTTTGATCTGTCTGATCGCTACCGAATACCGGCGTTGTTGTTAGGTGATGCGGTGGTTGGTCAGATTAAAGAGGCGCTTGTGCCACATAAATACACGCCGCCGACTGATCTGCCGACCAAGGAGTGGGCAGTAACCGGTAAACAGGGACGTGACGATCAACGGATTGTCAAATCACTCTATCTCGGTGATGGTGAGCTCGAAGCCCATAACTGGCGGCTGCATGCCAAATATGCAGAGCTGAAGGAGAACGAGGTCCGGTTTGAGGGCTACCGGCTCGATGATGCAGATTTCGTAGTCACGGCATTCGGTTCAGCTGCACGGATTGTCAAGTCGGCGGTGATGATGGCCAGAGACGCCGGTCTCAAAGTCGGTCTGTTGCGGCCGATTACTCTGTTCCCGTTTCCGGAGCAGGCGCTGATGGAATTGGCTGATCGCAATGTCCGCATGCTCTGTGTTGAGTTAAACACCGGACAGATGGTCGACGACGTTCGTCTGGCGGTGAACTGCAAGGTCGATGTTGCATTTTACGGTCGGGCTCCTGGTGCCGGTTCTCTGCCGACGCCGGAAGAGATCTACAAACAGATCCAATTACATTACGGTTAACTTATGACAAATAAATATAAACAGGTATTTGATCGGCCGAAGTCGCTACGGGACGTAGCTACCCACTTCTGCCCGGGTTGCCACCACGGCACTATTCACCGGCTTTGTGCTGAGGCAATGGATGCTCTTGATATTCAGCAAAAGACCATCGGTATCGCCTCGGTAGGTTGTAGCGTTTTTCTCTATGGCTATTTCGATGTCGATGTTATTGAGGCGCCGCATGGTCGTGCGCCGGCTGTCGCTACCGGTGTAAAACGGGTACATAAAGACAGTGTTGTGTTTACTTATCAGGGCGATGGGGATCTGGCGGCGATTGGTACCAGCGAAATCATTCATGCGGCTAATCGGGGTGAGGCTATTACGGTGATTTTTGTCAACAACACCACTTATGGCATGACCGGTGGCCAGATGGCACCGACTACGCTGCCGCAACAGCAAACATCAACCTCACCGACCGGGCGCGATGTGGCTAATGATGGCTATCCGATCCGCATGGCTGAACTTTTGTCTGGCCTGGAGGGTGTCGCTTATTCGAGTCGAGTTGCAGCCGATACACCAAAAAATATTATCGCCGCAGGTAAGGCAATTTATAAGGCGTTTCAGTGTCAGGTGGAGCAGGGCGGGTTTGCTTTCGTTGAAATTCTATCAACTTGTCCAACCAACTGGGGCATGAGCCCGCTCAGGTCTAATGCCAGAGTTGCTGAGGAGATGATCCCTTATTTTCCACTCGGGGTCTTCAAAGATGTTAGCGCAAGCGGCGAAGGAGAATAACTGATGATGCAGGATGTTTTTATGGCTGGATTTGGCGGGCAGGGGATTCTTCTGGCCGGTAATCTACTCGCCTATACTGCTATTGAGGCAGGTCTTAACGCTTCATTTTTCCCGGCTTATGGTGTTGAAAAACGCGGTGGTGCAGCAAACTGCACTATTGTTCTAGCCGATGGTGACGTTGGTTCTCCGGTCATAGGCAGTCCGAGCACACTTCTTGCCTTTAACCCACTTTCGTTTGAGAAGTTTTATCCTAAAGTTAAGTCAGGCGGGCTTTGTCTTGTTAACTCGTCTCTGGTTAAAACTATTACGCTGCGCGATGATGTTCAGACCATCCTGATACCTGCTACAGAAATGGCAATTGAAACTGGTGATGCGCGGCTGGTCAACATGGTTATGCTCGGTGCCATGCTCGGGTTAGTGCAGCCAGTTACTTTGGCTGCTGTTAAGGCTGGTCTTGCCGGAATTCTTCCAGAGCGTAACCATAGATTCCTACCGATGAACAACCTGGCGCTTGATGCCGGATTTGCTTTCACCAGCGGCGTGGCTGAATAATCATTTCAGTTGCGCATTTCATCAGTCTATTTTCTAGAAATATAATTTATCAGACCTGTCTGTATTTGGTTTAGCTAAACAATTATTTGATCCCCTTACATTATTGTCAGACTGAAATTGTTATTTATTTCAACTGTTTGAAGCGACCGAAATTTCAAAACAGTGTTTGTATTTTTGCATAAAAATGTTTATATTAGCCGCTCGTTCGCAATATTAATCTTAATTGTATTGAATTGACATGGTGCAGATTCAACCTATCCTCAAAGTTTCCGATCTAAGTCTCTCTTTCGGTGGGATCAAAGCTCTTCAGGCTGTTGATTTTTCTGTTAAACAAGGTGAGCTTTTTTCAATTATTGGCCCGAACGGTGCCGGTAAGACCTCCCTGCTTAATTGCATTTCAGGCCGTTATCAACCACAACATGGTTCAATTATGTTCAAGGGCCGCGAGCTTATCGGTATGAAACCTAATGCCCGTGGCGGTCTCGGTATAGGGCGTACCTTTCAGAACCTGGCTTTGTTCAGCCACATGACCGTGCTCGATAATATCATGGTTGGGCGGCATCATCTGATTCGCAATAACTTCCTTACCGGTTCCCTCTACTGGTTCTCAGGTGCGCGGCGCGAGGAGTTGGAGCATCGTCGTGAAGTCGAAGATATTATCGATTTTCTCGAAATTGCCCATATCCGTACATCGATCGCCGGCACCCTCTCTTATGGTTTGCGCAAGCGGGTCGAACTGGCTCGTGCAATCGCTCTTAAACCGGACATTATTCTTCTTGATGAGCCGATGGCCGGGATGAACCATGAAGAGAAAGAGGACATGGCACGCTATATCATCGATTTGAATGAAGAGCTCGGAATGACAGTGATTATGATAGAGCATGATATGGGTGTGGTTATGGATATCTCGCACCGGGTTATGGTGCTGGATTTTGGCAAGAGAATAGCTAAAGGTCTACCTGAGGAAATTCTTGATAACGCTATGGTTCGTAAAGCCTATCTCGGCGAAGACGAGCCGCACGTCGACCCTGAA
>CBDUUF010000120.1:0-5612 GCA_965370375.1 uncultured Desulfuromonadaceae bacterium | reverse complement strand
GAAGTCTTGAACAGACGCTGCAACGCAGGTGGGCGGACTTTTTGCGACGCCATCATGTAAGGAACCACAAATTATATGACTTTTTCTCAAGCCGTCGCTCTGGGGGCTCTACAAGGTGCTACAGAGTTTTTGCCGGTATCTTCATCCGGGCATCTGGCTATCGCCCAATATTATCTGTCCGGCTTTTCCCAGCCGGGCGTACTGTTTGATGTGTTGCTGCATCTTGGCACCATGGTCGCGGTCCTGATTTATTTTCGCCAGGATGTTACCGCCCTGTTGACCTCCCCCTGGAACCGGACACCCACCGGCGAGAAAGACCGGCGTCTGTTGTGGCTGTTGATCATCGGTTCTATTCCGACTGCGATTATTGGCCTGGCCGGCAAGGATCTGGCGACATCCCTGTTTCACAATATGACCGTGGTCGCCGTCTGTCTGCTGGTGACCGGTGTCCTGCTTACCGTCAGCGAACGCTTACGTGCCAAGGGACAGGGCCGCACTGAACTATCAGTCACTGATGCCCTGGTTACCGGAGTCCTGCAGGGGTTGGCAATACTTCCCGGCATCTCCCGCGCCGGAGCGACCATCTCTGGTTTGCTGATGCGCGGTGTCGACGGTGAAACCGCTGCCCGCTTTTCATTTTTACTCGCCCTGCCGGCCGTCTTTGGTGCCGCCTTGCTCTCAATTAAAGATCTGCAGAGTGTTCCGGCCGGGGAACTGCCGCTCTATGCTGCCGGAGCCGGCTGTGCGATGATAGTCGGCCTGTTTTCGATTCACTTCCTGATGGCGATAATTCGTCGCAGACGTTTGTTTCTGTTTGCGTTATACTGTTGGGCGGTCGGAACTATTATATTAATACTTTCAATGTCACAAACTGGATAACTAGAGAATGAAAGAAAAAGAAAAACCGCTATTTAGTGAGCATATTAAGAAGGAGATCTTCGGTATCTTCTGGCTGGCGCTCGGAATTTATCTACTGTTCTGCCTCTTCTCCTACGAAAGCGGTGACCCCTCTTTCAACAACACCTTCCACCCGGAAGAGATCGCCAACTACGGTGGCATGATCGGTTCACATCTGGCTGACCTGCTGTTCCAGGGTTTTGGCCTGCCAATTTTGTTGCTGCCATTCGCCTGTCTGCTGTTCGCCTGGCGCCTGCTGAAATTTCGTGACATCAAGTTCCGCGCCTACAAAATCGGCGCTTTTATTTTACTGATAATGGCTCTCGACGGCCTGTTTGCCCTGCACATCACCAGCATTTCACTCTTCAGTCAGGATCTCGCCCGTCCCGGTGGCGCGGTCGGGGCTGTTCTCGGTGGCGCACTTGAAGACTACCTGAATACCGCTGGAGCGACGATCTTTCTCCTGGTATTTCTGCTGGTTGCCATCATGTTGACAGCCCGGTTCTCTCTGGTTCTGTTTTTGGAAGGGGTTCTGGCCCGACTTGCCGAGTTCCTCGAAAGACGCCGTGCAGCACAGGCGGCCAAACGCGAGCAGAAAGCCAAGGCGAAGGGCATCAGAATTGACACTGCGCCGATCATCACGCCGTCGGTGCCATCGCCAAAAACTAAATTAAAAAAACCGACCAAGAAGAAGACCAGGAAATCTGACAACGAATCCCAGGAGATGTTTGATTTCATCAAGGTCACCGGCGATTACCACGCCCCTGATCTTTCGTTGCTGAACCACGAAGGTGGCGACCCGAAGCCGATCGACAGGGATGCCCTGACCATGAACGCCCGCATCCTTGAAAAGAAACTCAAGGACTTCGGAGTTGCCGGTGAAGTGGTCGAAGTCAAACCGGGCCCGGTGGTCACCATGTACGAATTTCTCCCGGCACCTGGAGTTAAGGTTAACAAGATCGCCGGTCTGTCTGACGATCTGACCATGGCGCTGTCGGCGCATTCAATCCGGATTGTCGCGCCGATTCCCGGCCGCGGCGTGGTCGGTATCGAAATCCCGAACAAGGATCGCGAAACCGTTTACCTGAAACAGATCATCCAGTCAGACGAGTTCCAGAAGAGCCGCAACCGCCTGCCAATGGCCCTCGGTAATGACATCTTCGGCCACACCGTCGTCTCCGACCTGGCCAAGATGCCACACCTGCTGGTCGCCGGCTCTACCGGTAGCGGCAAGTCCGTCTCGATCAACACCATGATTCTATCGTTGCTCTACCGGGCCGATCCAAAAGATGTCCGCTTGATCATGGTCGACCCGAAAATGCTTGAGTTGTCGATTTACGAAGGGATTCCGCATCTGCTGCTGCCGGTGGTGACCAATCCGAAGAAAGCTTCGCTGGCACTTAACTGGGCAGTCCGCGAGATGGAGCGACGCTACCGGTTGATGGCTGACAAAGGCGTCCGCAATATCGACGGCTACAACAAGCGGATCGTCAAGGAAGAGAAAGAAAAGGCCGGCCGCAAAGCTGCCGAAGAGATTGTTGTGCCGACTATAGGCCCGGATGATGAGTTGCCGGAGATTGAACTTATCGAAGGTGAAGAGCTTGAGCACGGGCATCTGCCATACATCGTCATCATTGTCGATGAACTGGCCGATCTGATGATGGTCGCCGGCCGCGAGATCGAGGAATCGCTCGCTCGTCTGGCCCAGATGGCCCGGGCATCCGGTATCCATCTGATCCTCGCTACCCAACGCCCGAGTGTTGACGTCATCACCGGCTTGATCAAGGCCAACTTCCCGACCCGGATTTCGTTCAAGGTCTTCTCGCGTATCGATTCGCGCACTATCCTCGACTCGATGGGAGCTGAATCTCTGCTCGGCATGGGCGATATGCTTTACCTGCCACCCGGCACCGGCGCGCTGCAACGCGTACACGGCGCCTTCGTCTCGGAGATCGAGGTGCAGCGGGTGGTCGCGTTCCTCTCCAAGCAAGGGAATCCGGAGTACGATCAGAGTATCCTTGATCCACTACCAGCAAGCGACGGGGGTGGTAACGGCGATGATCGGGAGGAAGATGAAAAATGGGATGAAGCATTGGCCCTGATCGCCACTAAGCAGCAGGCCTCGATTTCAATGATTCAGCGGCATCTGCGCATCGGCTACAATCGGGCCGCCCGGATGATCGAAAAAATGGAGCAGGAAGGGATTATCGGTCCGTCCGATGGTTCCAGCCGACCCCGCGAAGTATTCATAAACCCGATCGAAAATCCTTAAGCAAACCACAAATATCAGCTTCGAAAGTGCCCCGAATTAAACCGGGGCACTTTTTTATTATTGGTTGTAAATTCAGATAATTATGAAATACTTCAATTGATGCATTTGATTATTATCGTCGATATTTAATGCCTCAATATTCACGACAAACTCCGAACCCCTGCTTTGGTGATTGAATGAACCTGCCACACTTCCACAGTTCCCATAGAGTAAAAACTCTTTTTGCTGTTTCGCTCTTGACCGGACTGCTGACACTCTTCGCCTGTCCATCTTTCGCAGCCAACGGCGACGCCTCCACCCCGACCGTTGCACCCGGCAGCTTCCCTGGTTTGCAGGATGTCGTACCAAGAGCAGCCCAGTTGACCGATGACCTGGTGCTGATGACAACCGGCATCACCGCCAATGTCAACATCGACAGCCTGACCGATAAATCAGAAAAACTCGTAAGAAACTGGCAGGAATTTAACGAGCAGGTGCAAAGTTATGGTGAATTGGATAATTGGCCGGCAAATAGATTACTGCAGGCCCAGACCCAGGTTGAGCAGCACAATCGCGATTTTGGGAAAACCCTGGAACTGGTCAGTGAACCGTTGAGTATTTTTGAAGATGTCCGTGTTATCTGGACTTCGCGTAAGCAGTACTGGGCCGACTGGGAAAAAGCCCTGAAAGCGACCGGGGCCAACATCCCGCGCAAGACATTTCGCCAAGTCGACGAGATGATTGCCAAAGCGTTACGCGAAACAGAAAACGCAGTTACCCAACTGGTGCAACTGCAACAGAGCATTTCAAAAGACCGGACTGGCCTCCTCACCCTGCGAGAACAATTAAATGCAGAACTGACTAATCTGCGGCGTGATCCACTCAAACGTAACGCCCACTCCCTCTTCAGCCAGGCGTTTATCGAACAATTCGGGGCGGAACTCAGAGTTAAAGCCACTGAAGGTATGAAAGCAACATTCCAGTTCCCGGGCGACTTCTTCAGTCGGCAGGGCTGGCTTCTCGGTATTCAAGCGCTGTTGGTATTTATTCTGTTTGGAATTTTTCGCCAATTGGAAAAGGCTACGGCAGACCGGGCTGAACAGTGGGGGTTTGTCTTCAAGCGACCAATCGCCGCTGCCTTATTTTTATCAGCGACCATACCGCAGTTTTTTTATGTCACACCGCCGCCACTGCTCCACCTCGGTATAACTATTATCTCGATCTTCTCGGCATCCCGGCTGGCAGCAGCACTGCTGCCGCACAAAACCGAACGTAGTTACGTCTACCTGCTGGCTACCGTCTATATCTTTTCCATTGCACTCAATGTCACGGGCCTGCCGCTCCCTTATCACCGGCTTTACCTGATCCTGCTCAGTCTGATCGGGATCCCGGCGCTGCTTTTGACCGCCAGAAGGTACTTCGTCCGCACCGATCGCCGATCCAGCGTCGGCACCATCATGCTTTTCGGAGCGGCGATACTGTTGACCGTAATCATCGCCGAAGTGATCGGTTATGTGACTTTCGCTTCCACACTGTTCGATGCCGCATTCGGCACAATTTTACTCATCCTGTTTGTGGTGATGTTATTGCGTATCGGTGAAGGCGGGATCGAAGTGATCTTCACCATGCAGAAAGTTTCAAGCAAACAATTTATCAAGCAACTGGGCAAAAAAGCTACACACCGGTTTATAATTCTGTTCAGGATTATCCTCCTGGTTTCAGCACTGAATTACCTGTTTAACATCTGGGGGATCGCCGAGGGCTTCGAAAACGTCTGGAAAACCATTCTTGGACTCAACTTCAGTATTGGTGAATTCAGTCTGTCGCTGCATATGGTCTTCCTTGTTCTGCTGATGCTCTACCTGACCATCCTTATCTCCTGGATCATCCAGGCTCTTATTGAATCACAATTCTTCTACCAAAAACGCATCGACCGCGGTGTACGTGATGCCGTAAAAAAACTGACTCACTACATCCTGATCCTGATCGGCTTTCTGGTCGCCATAAGTATGGCCGGTGTCGACCTGAAAAACCTGACTATACTATTCGGAGCATTCGGCATCGGTATCGGTTTCGGCCTGCAAGGCATCGTCAATAATTTCATCAGTGGACTGATTCTTCTATTTGAACGACCAGTGAAAGTTGGCGACACCATAGTCATTGGTGACACGACCGGGATTATTAAAGGTATAGGCATGCGTTCTACCGTGGTTGAAACCTGGGATCGATCGGAAATCATCGTGCCGAATTCCCAGATGATTTCCGAAAAAGTGACCAACTGGACCCTGTCGAGCAGTGTCGCCCGGGTTGTCCTTCCGGTCGGCGTTAAATACGGCACCGACATGCAACAGGTCATTACCCTACTGGAAAGCATCGCTGCGGAGAATAAGCTGGTGGTAGAGGAACCTCAACCGTCTGCCGTTTTCACCGGCTTTGGTGACAGCTCAATCGATTTTCAGCTGCG
>CBDUUF010000119.1:0-5641 GCA_965370375.1 uncultured Desulfuromonadaceae bacterium | reverse complement strand
TATTTGAATTGTACCGTATGGCATATGGAAAAACAATCATCATCAGGTTTCTCCGGACAATTGAATGTCTGCGGCGCTCATGGTATAAAAAGCGACACCTATTATCAAACAAAGCGACATCCTATGAATGATTCCATCAAACAACACTACGCTGATCTCTGCACCCAACTCATCCACCACAACCAGCGTTATCATATTATGGACGCGCCGGAAATCACCGATGCAGTGTATGATCGACTGTTTCGTGAACTCCAGACACTGGAGGCTGAGCACCCGGAACTGGTGACACCGCAATCCCCCACGCAACACGTTGGCGCCCCCCTCTCGGAAAAGTTCGCTCAGGTCAAGCATGCCGTGCCGATGCTCTCGCTTAAAAATGCCAAAAATCCACAGGAATTTTCAGACTTTGACCATAGTATCCGGCAGACTTTTCTCGCCAGAGATGAAGAGCTTGAATATGCCTGTGAAATGAAGCTGGATGGCGTCGCGGTAGAACTCACCTACGAAAACGGCCGTCTGACGCGCGCCAGCACCCGCGGCAACGGCCACGTCGGCGAAGACATCACTGAAAATGTCAGCACTCTGTCAACAGTACCGCAGCTGCTTGTTGCTCCATACCCTGCACTGCTGGATGTACGCGGCGAAGTTTATATCGACCTGGACGACTTCAGACTGATGAATCGCCGACAGGAAGAACAAGGCGACAAAACCTTCGCCAACCCACGTAACGCCGCTGCGGGCAGCCTGCGCCAGATCGATGCCGAAGTTACCGCATCTCGTCCGCTAAAAATATTCTGTTACGGGATCGGCCGGCTCTCCGGTGAACAACCCCGGACTCAACAAAGCATGTTGCAAGCGCTCGAGCAATGGGGGCTACGCGTCAATCTGACCGAAACCAGACTTGCCAGTGGAGTTGCAGCGGTCATCGACCAATATGAAGCTTTGGTTAACCGCCGCGACAGTCTCCCTTATGAAATTGACGGTGTAGTCGTCAAAGTCAACGAACTGGCACTACAGGAGGAGCTCGGTGAGGTTAATCGCCGGCCACGTTGGGCAATAGCCATTAAATTTACGCCGCGTCAGGCACAGAGTATTGTCGAAGACGTCATCTTGCAAGTGGGCAGAACCGGAGCCATCACCCCGGTCGCCCAGCTCAAGCCGGTAAATGTCAGCGGCGTCACGGTAGCACGCGCCAGTCTGCATAACTGGGACGAGATTGCCCGCCTGGGGCTGATGATCGGCGACCATGTGACGGTTGAACGGGCTGGTGATGTTATCCCTGATGTCGTAAAGGTGCTCACCGAGCAACGTACCGGACAGGAGCAGCCGATCCCCTTCCCCGGGCAGTGCCCTGAATGTGGGGCAGATGTCCAGAAAAACCCTGGTGAAGTTGTACCCCGCTGCGTCAACAGTCACTGTCCGGCGCAGACCATAGAACGCATCAAACATTTTGTTTCCCGCAACGCCATGGACATCGACGGCCTCGGCGAGAAACAACTGGCCCAATTGATTTCGCTGGGCAAGATTGCAGACGTAGCCGATCTCTACACCCTGACTACTGATGATCTGTTCGCCATGGAAAGGATGGGCGAAGTTCTGGCCCGGAAGCTATTACAATCCATCGAAACCAGTAAGACCCGACCGCTATCCCAGCTCCTGTTCGGTCTGGGCATTCGCCATGTCGGTGAACATACCGCTAAATTACTTGCCAGGCATTTCGGCAGCCTTGATGCGCTGGCCAAAACAGAATTGGAACAACTAAAACAGATTCACGAAATTGGAGAAACGGTCGCGCTATCAGTCATCGACTATTTCAGTGATCCGACGCGCCTGCAACTACTTGAGAAACTAAATAAGGCAGGACTCACCCCCAAAGTTGAAGAGGTAATTCCGCAAAACGGTCTGTTCTCCGGCAAAACTTTTGTTTTCACCGGCGCCCTCAGCCTGTTCAGTCGACAGAGTGCGGAGCAACAGGTCGAACAGTTCGGCGGTCGGGCAGCCAAGTCAGTCAGCAAAAAGACCGACTACGTTGTCGCCGGCCCCGGAGCCGGCAGCAAACTCGATCGGGCCCGGGAACTCAACATCAAGATACTGTCCGAAACAGAGTACCTTGAACTTATCGAAAACACAGAACAACCATGAGCCAAGTAAGGGCAATAATCTGCTTTAAAGGGCGTGTTCAGGGGGTCTGGTTCCGGGCCTACACCAAACAGCAGGCCGACCGACATAAGGTCTATGGCTGGGTTCGAAATCGGCCGGATGGTAGTGTTGAGACACTCTTTGAAGGGGCAGAGGTGGCGGTAAAAACCGTTATCGATGCGTGTAAAGCTGGGCCGCCGTCGGCCCGGGTCGATGCGACCGAACTTTCGTGGCAACCGGCTACGGGGGAATTCAGCAAATTCGATATTAGGTAACAACCATTACGAACTCAGAAAGCTCATGGTTGAGATGACAACAAAAACGCCATTTATTTGTCGATCAACTCCGAAATGATATTCAGCAATTCGGCACTACGAAACGGTTTCTTGACAAAACCGGAAGCACCGACCCGCTCGCCCATCTCACGGTCGGCATCATCACCACGGGCCGTCAGGAAAACCACTGGAATATCTTTGGTCGGCTCATTAGCCTTCAGCGTCTGGCAAACTTTAAAACCGTCCATTCCCGGCATCATAACATCGAGCAACACCAGGTTCGGCTTTACACTCATTGCAATCTCAACTGCATCCAGACCGTTCGACGCATACATCACATCGTAGTTACGAACCTTCAAGATTGCATCGAGCAGTTTCAGAACCGACTCTTGATCATCGACCAGTAAAATTCTTGGTTTACTACTTGTTTCAGTTGTCATTCTTCCCCTCACTCTCTTTCAGTTGCAGACTTTCCTTGTAAACATCACTTCCGGGTAGACCAAACTGCTTTGCGACCTGTTTCACAATCTGCCGCATCGGCAGGTCACTCTCATCCCGAAGTCTGGTTAATACATCAATTACAGTTTCATCGGGAGCACTCGCAATAGTTGGCGCAATCAGCAATACCACTTCACCCCGCACCCCGGTGTCACTATAGTACTCTATCACTTCCGACAAAAACCCGGAATAAACTTCCTCGTGCAGTTTGGTCAACTCCCTGACAACAGCTACCTGCCGTTTATCACCCAACAATTCCCGCATAAGATCGAGTGTTTTTAATAACCGACGTGGACTTTCGTAACAGACCACCGTCCTTTGTTCGTCAAGAAAGGTTGTAATTCTGTCACTACAAGCTTTTTTTTTCGACGGTAAAAATCCTTCAAAAACAAATCGATCCGTCGGTAAACCGGCAATTGACAGCGCGGTCGTAACTGCCGATGGGCCAGGTACGCTGGCGACCGGAATCTGTCCGGAGCGACAACGCTGTACCAACAGAAACCCCGGGTCCGAGATCGCCGGTGTCCCGGCATCGGTTATCAGTGCTATATTTTTACCACCAGCCAACATTTTGACCAACTGCGCCCCTTTTGCCACTTCATTATGTTCAAAATATGAAGTCAGAGGCGTCTTGATGTCATAGTGGTTAAACAACTTACGGCTGTGTCGGGTATCCTCGGCAGCGACCAAGTCGACTTCCTGCAAAATCCGCAACGCCCTGAAAGTCAAGTCTTCGAGATTGCCGATCGGCGTCGCTACAACATACAGTGTCCCCGGCAAACCTGCCACAGTCTGAGTATCTTGTATTTCCTTGGTCATTCTACCAGCCCTAGCTCCATACGCAAGGCGTCGATACGCTCTTTCCATAATGCAACACTGGCATCACTCGGCATTCGCCAATCACCACGTGGTGAGAGCGCCACACTGCCGACCTTGGGCCCATCAGGCAAACATGAACGTTTAAATTGCTGACTAAAGAACCGGCGGCAGAAAATTTCGAGCCAATGCAGAATCTCTTGGGCATCATACTTGCCGGTAAACGCCCGGGTCGCCAGAAACAATATCTTGTCCGGCGTGAACTGATTTCTGACTAAATGAAACAGGAAGAAATCATGTAACAGATACGGTCCGATCTGCTCTTCGGTCTTCTGGTTGATTTCCCCATTTAGGTCGGGTGGTAAAAGTTCCGGTGAAACCGGTGTGTCGGAGATGTCGCGTAGTACGTCTGCAGTCTGCCCGGAAAACTCCTTGTCGGCACACCACTCCACCAGATGGCGGACCAGAGTTTTCGGCACTCCGGAATTCACACCATACATCGACATGTGGTCGGCGTTGTAGGTGCACCAACCAAGAGCCAGCTCGGACAGGTCACCGGTTCCGACAACAAGTCCGCCAGTCTGGTTGGCCAGATTCATCAGAATCTGGGTGCGCTCCCTGGCCTGAGCGTTTTCAAACACAATATCGTGCTGCGTTTCGGGGTGATTAATATCATTAAAGTGCCCGCGAACAGCATCATCGATTGAGATAGTCCGTAGCGTTACACCGAGTTGTTCGGCAATCTGCTCAGCATTATTTCGGGTCCGTTGCGTGGTGCCGAATCCCGGCATGGTCACCGCCAGGATCCCCTTACGATCGAGAGCGATTTTGTCAAACGCCTTGACCGCTACCAGCAAAGCCAGAGTCGAATCGAGGCCGCCGGAAATTCCAAGTACGACTTTTTGCAAACCGGTATGACGCAAGCGTCGGGCCAATCCGGTGGTCTGGATGGAAAATATTTCATTACAGCGGCAACACCGTTCGGACTCTTCATGCGGGACAAAAGGCGTATCAGGTACAGCTCGTTGCAGATCCCCGACCGCAGCTTCCGGTAGGGAAAATTCAATTACGCGGCCTGTCTGGGTATCACCATCGGCAAAACAGTTGTTGCGCAACCGTTCGCTGATCAATCGTTCAATATCAACATCAGCCATTGCCCAGTTGTTAGCAAACATGAAGCGCTCTGTTTCGGCCAACACCTGCCCATTTTCTGCGATCAGAGAATGCCCGGAAAAAACCAGATCAGTAGTCGACTCACCCGGGCCAGCTGAAGCATAGGCATAAGCAGCAAGACAGCGTGCCGATTGTGATTTGACCAGCTCACGACGATAGGCTTCTTTACCGAGAGTTTCAGGGCTGGCAGAAAGGTTAAATAATACTGTCGCCCCGCGCAGAGCCTGTTTGCCACTAGGAGGTTCGGTCACCCAGCCATCTTCGCAGATTTCAACACCGACCAGACATTCCGGCAGCTGCTTGAGCCTGAACAACAGGTCTACACCAAATGGAATATCCTCGCCATTGCGATGCAGCGACTCAATTGCGGCATCCCGGCCAGAACTGAACCAGCGTTCATCATAAAATTCCTGGGAGTTCGGCAAATATTGTTTGGGCACTATGCCAAGAATTTTCCCACCAGAGATAAACACGGCGCAATTATATAGCCGCCCACCTTCAGCAATCGGGGCACCGACAACCAGGGTCACGTCACTTTTGGCTGATTCTTCGGCCAGTCGGTAGAGCGCAGCTTCGCACTCCTTGATCAACAATGATTGAAAAAACAGATCACCACAGGTATAAGCGGTCAATCCCAACTCAGGAAAAACCAACAATCGACATTCCTGCTTGACCAGCGCACGAATCGAGTCCAACATCCGCTCCAGGTTGAAGCCGATATCAGCAACGCGGTGTTCAGG
>CBDUUF010000118.1:0-5649 GCA_965370375.1 uncultured Desulfuromonadaceae bacterium | reverse complement strand
GCCATCGCCAACGCCATGAACAGCCCGCGCCAGAACGAGACATTCCAGCCATCGACCCCGGCCAGACGAACCAGAAGCGCATCAAAGCTGATCAGCAGCACACCGGCAACGACGATCATGATGCCGCGAATATGATTTTGTGACTGTTGTTGCAGCATTGGCAACGACCTTTTTATGACCGGAATTCCGGTTCAATGAAAAACCCCCCGGCGCAAACCGGGGGGCGGACAATTGATCGATGTGACCATCGTCACCCTACTTCAGCTTCCAGGTGGTTCCTTCGCGGGAGTCGAGCAGAATGACCCCCTTGGCGGCCAGTTCGTCGCGAATTTCATCACTCCGGGCAAAGTTCCGGTCGATACGGGCCTGTTTGCGTTCTTCGATCAGTGCTTCGATCGCTTCGGCGGTCAGTGCACCACCTTCTAGTCCAGCACTCTTCTGTCGCTCGAGCCAGGCGACCGGTTCGGAGCCGAGCAGGCCGAGCACACCACCGAGTAGGCGCAATTTCTTGACACCGTCTTCAAGGACGGCCAACGACAGAGGACAATCATCGAAGCGTCTTTCAGCAATCAAGCGGTTCAGGCCACGCACTGCATCAAACAGGTGGCCGATAGCCAGCGCGGCATTGAAATCATCATCCATCGCTTCGGCGAACCGTTCGTCGAGTAGCTCAATCCGATCATAAATCCCCCGCTCTGAGTCTTCAATCGCCGGGCAATTTGCTTTGTCCGGCACCGGCATTTTACCCAGCAGTTCGTCAGCCGCTTTCAGCAGTTCGTAGAACCGGCTGAGGCCGGCTTTGGCGTCTTCCAGATTCTGGTCGGAGAAATCGATCGGGGAACGATAATGGGCGCTGATGATGAAAAAGCGCACCACTTCTGGATCGTACTTTTTCAGGATGTCCTTGATGGTGAAGAAGTTGCCGAGTGACTTGCTCATCTTCTCCTGGTTGATATTGACAAAACCGTTATGCATCCAGTATTTGACAAATGGTTTGCCGCTCGTTCCCTCGCTTTGGGCTATCTCGTTCTCATGGTGCGGGAAGACCAGATCCTTGCCGCCGCCGTGGATATCAAACGACGGTCCGAGCAAATCCATACTCATAGCCGAACACTCGATATGCCAACCGGGGCGGCCCTCACCCCAGGGTGATGGCCAGGATGGTTCACCCGGCTTGGCAGTCTTCCAGAGAGCGAAATCCATCGGATTCTGTTTCTGCTCACCCGGCGCGACGCGCGCCCCGGCCAGCATGTCATCCATGTTACGTTTGGAGAGCTTCAGGTAGTCCGGAAATTTATTAACCGAGAAGTAGACATCACCGGCCGACTCGTAAGCCAGTCCGCGCTCGATCAACTGACTGATCAGCTCGACGATCTGCGGGATGTAATCGGTCGCTTTCGGCTGGTGGGTCGGAATTTCCAGGCCGAGGGCAGCCATATCTTCGTCAAAGGCTTTGATGTATTGCTCTGACAACTCCTTGCTGGTAATGCCCCGTTCGTTGGCCCGGTTGATGATCTTGTCGTCGACGTCGGTATAGTTGCGCACATAGGTGACTTTGTAACCGGCATACTTGAGATAACGGTAAACAATATCAAAGACAATGTTGGCCCGGGCATGGCCGATGTGGCAATGGTCGTAAACCGTCACGCCGCAGACATACATCTTGACGGTGTCCGGGGTCAGCGGCTGAAATTCCTGCTTGCAACCGGCCATGGTATTGTAAACACGTAACGACATACTGATAACTCCTCAACTAAACTGTTTGGCTCCGGTTACTTGCTCTGTTCCTTGGCCCAGGAATCTCGCAGACTGACGATCCGGTTGAAAACTGTTTTAGCGGCGGTCGAGTCGATCGGATCGACACAGAAATAGCCGGTGCGCTCAAACTGGTAAGCAATGCCCGGTTTGGCCGCAGCCAGCCCGGCTTCGGCATAGACGGTGGTGATTGTTTGGAGTGAATCTGGATTAAGGTTCTGCCGGAAATCATCACCTTGATCGGGATTTTCAACTGAAAACAGGCGATCGTACAGGCGGATTTCAACCGGTACAGCTTGTTCTGCACTTACCCAGTGGATGATCCCTTTAACCTTGCGACCGTCAGCCGGTTTAGCGCCAAGCGTATCGAGGTCAGCGCTGCAATGTAATTCGACCACCTTGCCGTCGGCGTCTTTGATCACCTCGTCACAGCGGATGATGTAGGAATTGCGCAGGCGGACTTCTTTGCCGGGACCGAGCCGGAAGAATTTCTTTGGCGGATCCTCCATGAAGTCATCCTGCTCAATGTAGATCTCGCGGCTGAATGGTATCGTTCGGCTGCCCATTTCCGGCTTCTGCGGATGGATCGCTGCGGTCAACTGTTCCACTTGCTCTTCCGGGTAGTTGGTAATGACTACTTTTAGCGGTTTTAGAACCGCCATTGCCCGGGGCGCCGAGGCGTTGAGCTCTTCGCGTACACAATCCTCAAGCACCGATAGCTCGATCCAGCTGGCCGCTTTGCCAACGCCGATCAGATCGCAAAACTTACGAATGGCTGCTGCCGGATAGCCACGTCGGCGCATGCCGACCAGGGTCGGTAGCCGCGGGTCATCCCAGCCGCTGACCAGCTGCTCCTCGACCAGTTGCAACAGCTTTCGTTTGCTCATCACCGTATAGGAGAGATTGAGCCGGGCAAATTCGATCTGCTGTGGGGCGAAAATTCCCAATTCCTGAATAAACCAGTCGTACAGCGGCCGATGATCGGCAAATTCCAGGGTACAGATCGAGTGGGTCACCCCCTCGAGCGAATCGGATTGACCGTGGGCAAAATCATACATCGGGTAGAGGCACCAATCGTCGCCGGTTCGATGATGTGCGGCGTGCAGAATACGGTAGAGAATCGGGTCGCGCAGGTTGAGGTTGCCGGAGGTCATATCGATCTTGGCCCGCAACACATGGGCCCCGTTGGGGAATTCACCGGCACGCATCCGCTGGAACAGATCGAGGTTCTCTGCGACTGACCGGTCGCGATGCGGACTTTCGGTCCCTGGTTCGGTCAGGCTGCCGCGGTACTCGCGAATCTGCTCCGGGGTCAGGCTACAGACATACGCCTTGCCCTTGTCAATCAACTGCACGGCATAGGTGTAAAGTTGTTCAAAATAGCTCGAGGTGAAATAGAGGTGCTCCCCCCAGTCGAAGCCGAGCCAGCTGACATCCGCACGGATCGCCTCGACGTATTCATCTTCTTCCTTGACCGGGTTGGTGTCGTCAAAGCGCAGATGACAGCGCCCGTTATAATCGGCCGCCAAACCGAAGTTCAGGCAGATCGCCTTGGCATGGCCGATGTGCAGGTAGCCGTTCGGCTCGGGCGGAAACCGGGTCACGATCGTCTGATGTTTACCGCTGTCGAGATCCGCCTGGATCAGGGTGCGGATAAAATTTGAGGTTACGTTTAATTCTTCTGAGCTCATCAGCGGTTCAAATCCTTTCAGCTGCCACCATACTTTTATAAAAATGGCTAAGTAATATTGTGGTCTACAAGGCTTGGCGGCTTTTCAGGGGTGAAGACATACATCAGTATGTCGAAGTTCTGAAAAGCCGGCATAACGCCGTAGGGCGGAATTATTACGACGCCATTAGACCAAATCGCGCCACGTCCAGTCGGTCGACTGCATCAAGACCACGGCGTTGGCGGCGATACCTTCTTTGCGGCCAGCAAACCCGAGCTCTTCGGTGGTGGTTGCCTTGACATTCACCCGCACCGGGTCGACCCGGCATGTGGTGGCAATCACCGCCACCATCTGCTTGATATACGGTGCCAGTTTCGGTTGTTGGGCGATTACGGTCGTATCAACATTGCTGACGATAAAGCCGCGTTGCTCAGCCAGGTTGATCACATGATTGAGTAGTTTGCGACTGTCTATGCTTTTGTAGGCTGGATCGCTGTCGGGAAAATGGCGACCAATGTCACCTTCTCCGATGGCGCCGAGGATCGCATCACAGATCGCATGCAGCAACACATCGGCGTCGGAATGCCCGAGCAGCCCGAGTTCATAAGGAATCTCGATACCGCCGATAATCAGTTTGCGCTCAGGAACCAGGCGATGTACATCGTAACCGTGGCCGATTCGTATCATAACTCTGCCTCATTATTATTGGCCAGCAGACGTTCAGCCAGATCCAGATCTTCCGGTGTGGTGATTTTTAGGTTACGGTAGTCACCCTGCACCACCTGCACCTGCAGGCCGGCCCATTCGGCCAGTTGGGCGTCATCGGTCGCCCGCATCCCTTGTGCTGCGGCCCGGTCGTGTGCTGAACGAATCAGGTTGTAGCGAAAAGCCTGCGGGGTTTGTGCCAGCCAAAGCGTCGCACGGTCCGGCGTAGCAACCACACAACCATCTGCAACAACCTTGATCGTATCTTTGACCGGCACGGCGGTCAGGCAAGCTCCGTGTTGTTGTCCCGATGCGATCACCCGGTCGATAATTTCGGCACTGACCAGCGGCCGGGCGCCATCGTGAATCAAAATCAAGTCGTTTTCTGCGGCACCACAGGCTTGCAACCCGCAATAGACGGAGTCCTGGCGTTCAACGCCGCCAGCCACCACGGCGTGTACTTTGCGGCAATCGCCACGCGCAACTATCTCCTCTTCGCAGTAGGCAAGTTCTGACTTCGCGACAATGATCGTAATACTGTCAATAAGGGGGTGTCGCTCAAATATCGCAACGGTTCTAGACAGAACCGACCGACCGGCCAGCTCCAGATACTGTTTGTTTGTTCCGGCCCCCATGCGGCGGCCCGTCCCGGCGGCCGGGATCAACACTTTGACGCTCATCTGCTATCCCGCCCGGAGCATATTAGTTGAGAAAAATATTTTCGACCCGCTTGGTAACGGCGTCTTCATCCGCACCTTCGGCCAGAGCTACTTCCTTGACCAGCAGCTTGCGGGCCAGTTCCAGAACCTTCTTTTCGCCGTAGGAGAGCTCTTTGCCGTCACGTATAGCATAAAGTTCACGCAAAACCTCTGCCACTTCAAACAGATCCCCGGTTTTGATTTTATCGTTATATTCCCGCTGGCGCCGACTCCAGGAGGCGATTGTCCCGCTCGCGATGACGGTTTTTTCTTCGAGCATATCGAAGATAGAGGTTACCCGTTTCTTGTCTATCGGACTACGCAGGCCAATATGCGCGGCATTGCCGGTTGGCACCATTATCGTAATGTCGCTGTCGACAATTCGCAAAATGTAAAAGTCTGTCTCGACTCCGCCAAAGTCCTTTGATTCTATCGCTTCAATAATGCCTATTCCCTGGGTCGGATATACTGCTCGGTCACCTACTTTAAACATAAATGTGCTCCTTATGGAAAGAGTGTGAGTCTAGCAAAAATACTGCTGAACGTCAAGCTAAACGCCGGATTTACGGTCGTCTGCAGACCTGTCGACAGAAATACCAGTAACCGGTAATTGCCGACCTCGTTCGACAATGATATAAGGACTACAGAAACCAGACACGGAGAAGAGAATGCGAATCGCGATTGTCGGTGCCGGTGCCCTTGGCCTTTACTATGGAGCTCTGCTACAACGTGGTGGTGAAGAGGTTCATTTTCTGTTGCGTCGTGATTATGCTGCGATTCTCAGTAACGGTCTGCAGGTCGCCTCAGTCGATGGTGATTTC
>CBDUUF010000117.1:0-5649 GCA_965370375.1 uncultured Desulfuromonadaceae bacterium | reverse complement strand
CGCCTGCTTGACTTGCGCAGCCGGGACATCAACCAGGCCGAGCACCCAGTCGACATTCTCGGCTTTTTTCAGCCCCCAGAGCTTGCGTGCCGCCTTGCATTCACCGGCGAGGTCTTCAGTGAACAGGGTTGAATCAGCGAGGCGTTGCGACATGCCGTCGCGATCATGCCAGGCCCCGAACGAGAAGAGTCCGGCCGATTCGCCGAGGCTATAGCCGCTCACCGCCTGCGGTTCGATGCCGAAGCTGCGCACCAGATCGCTGATCGCGGTGCAGAGGGCGACGTGACTGATGACTAGGGCATTATGCTTATTGTGGATGGTCTCTGCCAGTTCGGAGGTCCAGAACTGTTGCGGCAGGAATTGTCGAGACATAAAGTTGCTGTGCAGATCCTGTTCGCTGTAGATGCCTGGCCAGCGGGCCGATAGCTCACGGCCCATGTCGGCAAAATGATTGCCGGAGCCGGGGAAGATGAAGGCCACCTTACCTTGAGGCGCCAACGGCTCAGGGGAGAAGAACAGCCGATCCCGCAGGCTGGTCGCCAGGGTCGTACCGTTAGGGCCGAGGGCCTGGTCGGGCTGGTTGCGCAGCGACGTAGCGGCATGTTCGAGTTGCTCGTACAACTCTGTCCGGTTCGCTGCAACCAGCGCCAGACAGAGCTTGTGCTCAGGCTTGGGCTGGACTTGCCGATACCAGCGCAGGGCCAATGCTTCTATTTCGTCAGCATCGGTCTGTTTAAGAAGATGCTGTAAATTCTCGATCTGGGTCAACAGCCCTTCGACGCTGTCGGCATCGAGCACAAACAGACCTTCATCGAGTGCGCCGAGGGGGCGATCCACCAGCGTTGCATTAGGACGACCGGACTTGTCCTCTGCCGCTTCGAGGAGAATGTGTGAGCAGGTGCCATCGCTACCGAGACCGCCGACCAACGCCCGGCGTGGACCTTCGCTCCGGTTGCGCAGCCAGAATTGGGCGCCGTCCGGAGCGATGAAGCTCCGTTTACCACGCACCCAGTCGTAACGCAAGGTTTGCAGATTGCGCAACGGCGGTAGAATCTGTTGTTCCAGACAGAGTGTCGCCTTGATCAGCGAAGCCAGGCCGGCGGCGGCACCGGCGTGCCCGACGTCGGCTTTGGCGCTACCGATGTAGCATGGGTTCTGTGTCGGACTTGCACCGAAGAAAGCGCCGAGAGCGTCAGCTTCGAGTTGGTCTTCTTCGACCAGACCACTGCCGTTGGTTTCCAGATAACTGACCGATTCCGGTGATACCCCAGCCTCTTCAGTGGCTCGCTCGACCGAGAGGGAGTAGGCGGTACTATCCGGCAGTCCAGATTCAACTTGCCCCCCGGTGGCGGTGCCGACCCCTTTGATGATGGCGTAGATCCGGTCGCCATCCTGCCTGGCGTCGTCGAGGCGTTTGAGAATAACTGCTGCTGCGCCTTCACCAATCACTGTACCGTCAGCATCCTTGTCGAACGGGCGTGCCGTACCGCTGCTGGAGAACGGCTGCGCCGCGTGCCGACCGAGGACCGAACGAAGGTCGCCGGCCATGTCGGCGGCGCCGACAATCGCCCGATTGATCGAGCCTTCCTGCAGGGCGCGGACGCCGACTTCAAGCGCCCTGAGGCCGGAATTTTCTTCACTCGACAGGGTAAAGCTCGGCCCGCCGACCCGGAATTCCTTGGCTACCCGGCTGGCAACGATGCTGCCGAGCGCACCCATGACCCGGTTGGCGTTCAGCGCCGGTCCGGCCGATGCACGCAGGGTATCTATCCATTGTGCCAGCTCGGCAGCAGAAAGTTTGCGCCCGAGTTGTTGCGCCCACGCGCTGGCCCATTTCTGGATTCCCCAGCGAAAGCTGAAATTGGTGGCGTTGAGATCGAGACCGGTACCGATAAAGACGCCGGTAAACAGCAACTCTTCCTGACTCAGGCCGGCATCCTGCAACGCTTCGCCGGCGACCTTGAGCATCAACAGCTGGCGCGGCAGCATCTCCTCCACCTCTTTCGGCGGGATACGAAAAGTGCCGGGGGTCGCATCGACTTCCGGGACAAAGAAGCCTTTGAAAGCGGTTTTGTTCAGCCCGGCCTGTTTGAACCAGTTGCTTTGTCCGGCAGCCCACCAACGGGGCGGTTGTTCCGGTTGCAGGTCGGAGTTGCCGCCGAGAAAACGGCTGCGCAGAGACGCTAGAGAATCCCACGGTCCGAACTGTGCACCGAGGCCAACAATCGCGATCTGTGGACTCTTCTTTCTGAAAGATGCCGGATAGGCGACGGAGCTTTTTGCCGGTTTTTTTGGAATCCATTCCTCTATCAACAGGTGGGCGTTGATACCGCCAAAACCGAAGGCACTGACCGCTGCCCGGCGGGGTTGACCCTTTTTGCGCGGTTTCCACGGTTTTGCCTGTTGCAGAATTCGGAATGGCCCAGAATCGAGCTCGACGCCTTTGGCCGGTTGCTCAAAGTTGGCAGTCGGTGGCAGGGTTCGCTCTTTCAGCGAGAGCAGAATTTTCATCAGCGCGGCCGAGCCGGCAGCGGTCAGCAGATGGCCGATATTCGATTTGACCGATCCGATCACACACTGTCCCGGTTGCCAGTCGGCATCGCCCCATAGGGTTTTTAAACTGGAGAATTCAACCACATCGCCAACCGGTGTGCCGGTGGCATGGCATTCGATCATATCGACATCGGTCGGTGACCAGCCGGCCTGCTTGTAGGCAGAGCGCATGGCTCGCAGTTGACCTTCGGATGCGGGGGCCAGCAGACTGCCGCCAAGATCGTTGGAGAGGCCGATGCCGCGAATCACGGCATAGATATGATCGCCATCGCGCACCGCATCTTCGGTCCGCTTGAGCAGGAACATGCCACTCCCCTCACCGACCACCAGGCCGTCGCCTTTACTGTCGAACGGCGAGCAGGTGCCGGAGGGTGACACGGCACGCAATTGAGAAAAACCCATCTGGGTGTAGAGCGAGTCAGGACGAGACAGGCCGCCGGTCAGCATGGCATCGGCGCGGCCGGTTAACAGCTCATCGACCGCCAGTTTGATCGCGTAAAGCGACGAGGCGCAGGCGGCATCGAGCGTATAGCAGGTGCCACCGAGGCCGAGGGCCTTGGCCAGAAGTCCGGCCGGCAGACCGGCAACATAGCGGTTCAGCGGGTCGACGGATGGCAGTTCTGACTTGTATTCTGTGCCTAGCAGTTTTTCTTCGAAGGTGCGGCCGAGGTAATCCCTCGCCATGGTTGAAGCGTGTTCACTCGGCAACGCCAGGTTGCCGATGATGATGCCGACCCGGTCGCGGTCGAGTTGGTCGATCCGGCCATCACTGAACGCCTGATGCCCGGTGCGTAGCAGCAGGCGGAACATCGGGTCGAGACCGGCCAGAAAATCGGCATCGATGTCGAGGCCGGCGATGGTCGTCGGATCGTTTTCATCGTCGATGAAACAACCCTTCTTTGAATAAACTTTATCAGGTGTGCCGACCGTTGGGTCGTAGGCTTCATCAGGATCGAGCAACCAGCGCCCCTGCGGCGGTTGCCGCGAGGTGTCGACGTTGTTTATGATCGTCTCCCAGAAACGGTCGAGGGTCGGAGACAAAGGAAATATGCCGCCGACCCCGACAATTGCAACAGATTTGCCGTGTTTCATTCTCAGGCAACTCCCTGCAGTTTATTGCGCTGGAAGCTAGCGTTCAACGCGGCATCAATGACACATTGGTAATCTTCTATTCGGGCGATCAGGCTGCCGTTGGCCGGGTCGACAAAATCGATATCTGCCGCGGCCTTACTGGCGCTCTGACTGGTAACACGAATCCGGATTTCTGTGCCGCTTGCCGGGAACGCATCCTGATACTGACGATAGCGACCGGCGAAGACCGGCAGCGACCCGGCTTTGTAGCGTTCGAAGCTCCAGAGGATCATCATCTGGAAGCTGCTGTCGAGAGCCAGAGGGTCAGATAACCAGGCGTTACGCAACGGCTGGTTGATCCAGTCGGCCGGTAGCGGTGCCGGACGGACGACTGAGGTGATCCCGTCACCGGAGCAGCCGATAACTTCGCGGATACCCTGAAAGTCGGAACCGTGGAACAATCGCTCCGGCTGGTAGACCTCGGCAATGCTGTGCGGATAGATCGGCAGTTCCAGTCGCGGCATCGCCGGTTTTCTTTCCGGCAATTTCGCTGCCAGCACTAATCGGGCCCGGGCATGCACAAATTGTTTGCCATCAGCGGCAGTTCCGGAGAGCTCGACCGGTACAACATGCACGCCGTCACTCTTGAACGATTTCCCGGTCATCACCTGCAGGGTGTGCGTCTGGCCCTGTTCCAGGGTGACCCCTTTGAGAACCCGCAGGTCGTTGAAGCCGTGGAAGCGCAGACCCGGGTTATTGTGGATCGCGCCGTGCGCCATCCACTCGATGATCAGTGCCATCGGCAGAACCGCCTTGCCGTCGATGACATGTGATTTGAGAAACGGGTACTGTTCGATAGATATTTCCAGATCAAACGCCTTGGAAATGTAGATATTCTCCTGAGTCTGGGGCGTTGTACTCGGTTCGGCAGCGGTCTCGCGGCCGCCGAGAATCACCAGTTCCACCGGCCCACCCGGGGGCGTGGCAAGCTCCTCAATCAGGTAGTCGGCTCCGGCCTTGAGCCCGATCACGGCAACCCCTTCGGCGGCGAAGAGTTTTTTCAGAGCCGGTGTCACCATCCCGCCATCCCATGGTCCCCAGTTCAGGGAGAGGACGCGGCAGTCGGGCCGCAATGCGGCTTGCTCCTGGGCCAGTTTATTCAGAATTTCGTTGGCGACAGCGTAATCAACCTGACCGGTGCGGCCGAAACGACCGGTCGATGACGAGAACATCACCATGAAGTTTAATTCGTCATTGGTGACCGCTGTCAGCAGATTGCGCAGACCGTCGATCTTGGTCGAATAAACCTGCTCGAATTGCTCTACTGTCTTCTCTTTGATCAAGCGGTCGGCCAACACTCCGGCACCGTGGATCAACCCTTTGATCGGACCGTATTCGGCACGGATGTCAGCAATAACCGCTGTCACGGCCGCGGCATCGCGCAGATCGACGCAGCGGTAGATCGCTTGGCCACCAGCCGCCTTTATTCGTTGCAGGGTGCTGCGAATTTCACGGTTGCCGAGAATCGCCTGACACTGTTGACCGATTTCCTTCGGTTTAAGCGGAGTGTCGGTGTTGGCAATCAAGCCTTTCTTGATTTCGACTTCACTATTCAGACCGTCGAGCCAGGCTGGCTCCGCAGACGGCACTTCGGTGCGGCCGAGGAGTAGCAGGGTTGCTTTGCTTGCTGCCGCCAGAGCGATCGCCACTTCGGCGGTGACCCCGCGGGCGCCACCACTAACTGCAACCACGTCGCCGTAGCTGACCGGCGAATCGAGCGCTGCACTATCGAGTGCCTCTTCGACCAGGTCGAGGGTAAACACTCCTTCGCTTGAAAAGCTGATCTCCTGCGGGCCGTCGAGCAACAGCTCAGTTACCAGTGTTTCTGTCGTTTTGTTCATGTCTTGCAGGTCGGCTGAAAGATCGAAGTCCTTACAGGCGACATCGGGCCACTCGTGTCCGGAGTTTTTTGCCAGTACGGCCAGACCACCTGAGAGCGCGTCCTTGATCGATCCACCTTCTGGC
>CBDUUF010000116.1:0-5658 GCA_965370375.1 uncultured Desulfuromonadaceae bacterium | reverse complement strand
CGACCCGTACCAGATTATTGAAGCCAGGGTCGCCGGAGCTGACGCCATTCTGCTGATCGCCGCAATACTTGAGACCGAACAGTTGCTTGAGTTTTCACAGCAGGCAGCTGATCTCCAACTCGATGTCCTGCTTGAAGTACACGATGAGCAGGATCTGGAAAAGGCGCTGGCAACCGACTGTGAGCTGATCGGTATAAATAATCGAAATTTAAGAACTTTCGAGACAGATATGGCGACTACCGAACGTTTGATACCGCAGATTCCTGACCGCCATTTTATTGTTGCCGAGAGTGGTATCGGTTGCCGGGACGACATCATTCGTCTGCAGCAAGCCGGGGCGACCGGTTTTCTGGTCGGTGAGTCGTTGATGCGTGAAGATGATATTGGTGCAAAGTTAAAAGAATTGCAGGGCGCTGTTTGAAGTATCGGTCGTTGCCCTGATTTGATATGAACCGCAAACCTTCAAGACAAGGAGTGCTTACGATGCAAACAAAAATTATTCTGCCAGAAGACAGGCTGCCTAAACAATGGTACAACATTATCCCGGATATGCCGGGTGAGATGGCGCCGGTTGTCCATCCGGGTACGCTGCAACCGGTCACGCCGGACGACCTTCTGCCGCTGTTTCCGATGGCTTTGATCGAGCAGGAGGTTTCAACTGAGCGCTGGATCGATATTCCGGAGGAAGTCCGGGAAATATTTCGTCTCTGGCGGCCGTCGCCGCTGATTCGCGCGCATCAATTAGAAAAGGCACTCGGTACTCCGGCCAAGATTTATTACAAATATGAAGGTGTTTCACCGGCTGGCTCGCACAAACCGAACACCGCCATTCCACAGGCCTATTATAATAAACTTGCCGGAACCAAGCGGATTGCCTCCGAAACCGGTGCCGGTCAGTGGGGCTCTTCAATCGCTCTGGCCTGTCAGCACTTCGGTCTGGAATGCACGGTTTACATGGTTAAGGTTTCTTATGGTCAGAAACCGTACCGCAAGAGCATGATGCAACTCTGGGGTGCCGATGTGCTGCCGTCGCCGTCTGATCAGACCAATGCCGGCCGTTCCATCCTTGCCGCTGATCCTGATTGCCCCGGCTCACTCGGTATCGCCATCAGTGAAGCGGTCGAAGACGCCGCGACCCACGATGACACCCGGTATGCCCTAGGCAGCGTGCTCAACCATGTCTGCCTGCACCAGACCATTATCGGTCTTGAGGCAAAAGAGCAGCTGGCGATGGTCGGCGAGACGCCGGATGTGGTCATCGGTTGTCACGGCGGTGGTTCCAACTTTGCCGGGATCTCCTTTCCGTTTATCGCCGATAAGGCGAATGGTCAGGATATCAAAATTGTCGCCTACGAGCCGTCCAGTTGTCCGACTCTGACCAAAGGAACCTATGCCTTTGATTATGGTGATACAGCCAAAATGGCGCCAATTTCCAAGATGTATACCCTCGGTCACGATTTTATGCCACCGGGTATTCACGCCGGTGGTTTGCGTTACCATGGTGCTTCGCCGCTGGTTTCACAATTGTTGCATGAGGGCGTAATCGAAGCGCAAGCTGTGCCGCAGAATGAATGTTTCGAAGCCGCGGTGTTGTTTGCCCGGACTGAATCTATCATCCCGGCTCCGGAATCATCGCATGCGATTCGTGGTGCGATCATAGAGGCGCTTCAGGCCAAAGAAGAAGGGAAAGAGAAGACGATCCTGTTCAACCTTTCTGGCCACGGTCACGTTGATATGACCGCTTACGATGACTACTTTAGTGGTAGTTTGGAAGATTACGAGTATCCGGCAGAAGCGATCAAGGAATCGTTGTCACATCTGCCTGAAATCGATTGATAACGGGAGCGAGCATGACGCCGCTGGTTAAAATATGCGGACTTACCAACAAGGCTGACGCCCTGCACGCTGCTGGCTGTGGGGCGGATGCCGTCGGGCTGGTTTTTTATGCCGGGAGCCCACGTTGTGTGACGCCGGAGGCGGCGCGTGAGATATGTGCGGCTCTGCCGCCGTTTGTGACGCGGGTCGGGCTGTTTGTAAATGAGGCATCAGAGAAGATCCGGGACGTCGTTGCGTTTTGCGGACTCGATGTGGTGCAGTTGCACGGCGATGAAACGCCCGAGCAATCGAATTTATCGCCTTTGCGTACAATCAAGGCGTTGCGTATCAAAGATGCTGCCAGCCTCTACGGTCATACAGATTATCAGGTGTCGGCGTTATTGCTCGATGCCTGGGCACCAGATGTCTACGGTGGTAGTGGCGAATGTTTCAATTGGGATCTGGCAGCGACAGTTGCCGCCGAGCGACCGGTGATTCTGGCCGGTGGACTGACGCCGGCAAATGTTGTATCAGCGATAGCCAAGGTTAAACCGTACGCGGTTGATGTTTCGAGCGGGGTGGAACAATCCCCGGGTAAAAAGGACTACGCGAAGGTCGCCGCCTTTTTCAGGGCGGCAAAGGGAAGCTAAGGAATGAGTTCATACCAACAGCCAGACGCGCGCGGACATTTTGGTCAGTTCGGCGGGCGCTATGTTGCTGAAACACTGATGCCGGCGCTGCTGGAACTGGAGCAGACATATAATGCGGCGATAGTCGACCCTGCTTTTCAGCAGGAGTTTGATTATTACCTGAAACATTACGTCGGTCGACCGAGTCCGCTTTATTTTGCTGAACGGTTGACTGAGCACTGCGGTGGTGCAAAGATTTACCTGAAGCGTGAGGACCTGAATCACACCGGCGCGCACAAGGTTAATAATACTGTCGGGCAAGCGTTGCTGGCCCGACGTATGGGCAAGAAAAAAGTAATTGCCGAGACCGGTGCCGGGCAGCATGGCGTTGCTACTGCAACCGTCGCGGCTCTGTTCGGGCTTGAATGTGAAGTTTTTATGGGGGCAGAAGATATTCGCCGTCAGGCGCTCAATGTCTTCCGCATGAAACTGCTCGGTGCCAAGGTGCATACGGTAACCAGTGGTACGGCGACGTTAAAAGACGCCATGAACGATGCGATGCGGCATTGGGTCGCGCATGTTCGGGACACTTTTTACGTCATCGGCACGGTGGCGGGGCCGCACCCTTACCCGCAGATGGTTCGTGATTTTCAAACGGTGATCGGCCGTGAGGCGCGTGAGCAGATACTGGAGGTTGCCGGACGGTTGCCCGATGCGGCGATCGCTTGTATCGGTGGCGGGTCAAATGCCGCAGGTCTGTTTATGCCGTTTATCGATGATGCTGCGGTGCGCCTGATCGGCGTTGAAGCCGCTGGCCTCGGGGTCGATACCGACAAGCATGCGGCGAGTATTTCAGCCGGCAGTGTCGGTGTGCTGCACGGCAACAAGACTTATCTGTTGCAGGATGATGACGGCCAAATTCAGCATGCTCATTCCATTTCTGCCGGTCTCGATTATCCCGGGGTCGGCCCGGAACATGCTTACCTCAAAGAGATCGGTCGCGCCGAGTATGTGTCGGTCACCGACGAAGAAGCTTTGAACGCATTTAAGCTATTGACTGAACTAGAGGGTATTATCCCGGCCCTGGAGAGTGCGCACGCTATTGCCGAGGTCACGCGGCTGGCACCGACCATGGCAGCGGATACAATCCTGCTGGTCTGTTTGTCCGGTCGGGGTGACAAGGATATGCATACTGTTGCTGAAGCAATGGGTATCCAATTTTAACTGAACTGTATGTGTCCCTTGGCAGCGGCTGAGGCCAAACTTATGAAAGTTGTAATACTATGAAGTTTACTGAACTTGATCTCCCAGCGGAACTGATGCGTGGCATCGAGCAGATTGGCTTTACCGATCTGACTCCAGTACAGGTGGAAGCGATACCGCTGGCGCTCAAAGGTAGCGATGTCGCCGCCCAGGCTCAGACCGGAACCGGCAAGACTGCGGCTTTTCTGATTGCGCTGTTTACTCGATTGTCGGCTTCTGCTGAAAAAGATAAAAAGCGCGGCCCGCGGGCTCTGATCCTGGCTCCAACCCGTGAGTTGGTGGTGCAGATTTGTGCTGATGCGCAAGGGATTGGTGCTTTCTGCCCGTATAAGGTGCAAGCGATTTTCGGTGGAGTAGATTATGAAAAACAACGGCAGGCGTTGCGTGATGGTGTCGATATTATAGTCGCGACTCCTGGCCGGTTGATTGACTACGCCAAACAAAATGTTTTTTCACTTAAAGATGTCGAGTCGCTGGTCATTGATGAGGCTGACCGGATGTTCGACATGGGTTTCATCAAAGACCTGCGGTTTATTCTACGTCGGTTGCCGCCATTTGAAAAGCGCCAGACCATGCTGTTCTCTGCCACACTTTCGCAACGCGTCATGGAGTTGGCTTATGAGTTCATGAATATTGCCGAAAAGGTGCAGATTGAACCGGAGCAGGTGACCGCCGAGCGGGTGGAGCAGATCGCCTACCATGTTGCCCGACGGGAAAAATTTCCACTGTTACTCGGATTATTGCAAAAAGAGACTGAGCCCGTACGGGTCCTGATCTTTGTCAATACCAAGAGGGAGGCCGAGCATCTGTCTGGTCGTCTGCAGCACAATGATTATAAGGTTGCGGTTCTCTCCGGTGACGTTATGCAGAAAAAGCGGATGCGTATCCTTGGCGATTTCAAGGACGGCAAAATAAACTTTCTGGTCGCAACTGATGTCGCATCACGCGGGCTGCATATAGATGGTGTGACCCACGTGGTTAATTACGATCTGCCACAGGATCCTGAAGATTACGTGCACCGGATTGGTCGGACCGCCCGGGCCGGAGCCGATGGCAAATCGATCAGTTTTGCCGATGAGGATCTAGCTTACTATCTGCCCGAGATTGAAGAATATATCGGCCAGAAAATACCGAGTACCGTGCCGATGGATGAAGACCTCTGTCACGATTATAAACGCGGCACTACCCATAAGAAGGCGCCGCATCCAGAGAAACGCGCTGCGACAGGCCGCCCGTCACATCGGCCGAGGCGGCGACGTAGCGGTGGTGGCGGTAAACCGGGTGGGCAGGGACGCTGATGGCGCAAATCCGGCTGGCGGAACTCAACGACTGTGTTCGTTGTCAGCGTCTGGCGCAATATATTGCTGGGCTGAAACCGGCCCGGGGGCGTTTGCGGCAGGAATATCATAATCGGCCGGTCAGTGGGTTCGGTGATCTGCAGGCGCGGGTCTGTCTGGTCGGGCTGGCTCCCGGCGCGCATGGCGCCAACCGGACAGCGCGACCGTTTACCGGCGATGGTGCTGGCGACTTTATGTATCCGTTGCTGCATGCGGCCGGGTTTTCCAATCAGGCGGAAGCGACTGCCGACGATGATGGTTTACAGCTGCATGATCTGTACATTACCAATGCAGTCAAATGTGTGCCGCCAGAGAATAAGCCGGTCGCTACCGAATTTGCCAATTGTCGACCGTACCTCACCCGGGAGCTGGCTGCTCTGAAAAACCTGCGAGTGATCGTTGCTCTCGGTCGTGGTGCCTATGACAGTTGCCTGAAGTATTTTCGTGAACAAGGGGTGGTGGAGCGTTTAAAAGATTACCCGTTCGCTCATGCGGCGCACTATTGTTTGCCAAATGGTTTGTGGTTGGCGGCTAGTTATCATACCAGTCGCTACAACCTGCAAACTGGCCGGATGAATACAGAAATGTTTACAGATTTTCTCAGTTTGACGCGT
>CBDUUF010000115.1:0-5667 GCA_965370375.1 uncultured Desulfuromonadaceae bacterium | reverse complement strand
AACAAATACTGGATGAAAGGTGAAGAATCGGGCAACACTCAGGATGTGGTCGAGATTCTGACCGACTGTGACGCTGACACCGTCGTGATCAAGGTCAAGCAAAACGGTCCGGCCGCCTGTCATACCGGCAACCGCAGCTGTTTCTATGTCCGCTGGGAAGATGATAAATGGGTCGAGCACTCGAACCCGTTGTTTAACCCCGACGATGTTTACAAAAAGAAGTAGGAGCGCAGCAGCCTGTCGGACTTGCCGGATCGAAGCGAAAATTTGAGCGTTTGAGGACAGATTTTAGCTCGTTTGCAGGCTCATAGCCGTAGTTACGGGGCAAAAAGGAGATACAATATGGACCAAACGACCGAATTTGCAGCCGATTCATGGA
Source organism: uncultured Desulfuromonadaceae bacterium (assembly GCA_965370375.1). Lineage (GTDB taxonomy): Bacteria > Desulfobacterota > Desulfuromonadia > Desulfuromonadales > UBA2294 > Kmv16. The sequence goes on along the minus strand of CBDUUF010000115.1, from coordinate 5,288 downwards.
AAGCCCGACAGGCTGGTAGACATGGCCAATGAATTAAAACTCGGCATCCCGAAAGGGAGCCTGGAAAATGCAACTATCGAATTGTTTGCCAAAGCTGGCTGGAAAATCAAGACCAGCTCGCGCAACTACTTCCCGAGCACTGACGATGATGAGCTGAAATGCAGTCTGGTCCGTCCACAGGAGATGGCTAAGGTTCTTGAACGCGGCAAACTCGATGTCGGCATAGCCGGGCGGGACTGGGTCCGCGAATACGATTCAGACGTGGTTGAAGTTGGCGAAATGGTCTATTCCAAGGTCTCACGTCGTCCGGCACGCTGGGTGCTGGTTGTCGGTCCGGACTCCACGGTTGAGAAACCGGAAGATCTGGCCGGAGCGACCATCTCGACGGAACTGGTCGGCTTCACCAAACGATTCTTTGCCGAGCGCAACATCCCGGTAGAGGTTGAATTCTCCTGGGGAGTGACCGAAGCGAAGATACTCAAGGGCTTGTGTGACGCGATCGTTGAAGTGACCGAAACCGGATCAACCATCAAGGCGAATAATCTGCGAATAGTAGAAACTCTGATGGAGTCGGTGCCGGTCCTGATTGCCAACCGTCAGTCCTGGGAGGATCCGTGGAAACGGGCCAAGATTGAGCGGATCTACACCATGTTGCAGTCGGCCTTGCGCGCCGAAGGGATGGTTGGTTTGAAGATGAATGCGCCGGGGGACAAGGTGGATGCGATCAGCAAGCTTTTACCGAGCCTGAATCGTCCGACCATTGCCCACCTGTACAACTCAGACTGGCTCTCGGTTGAGACTATTTTGCCGGAGCGGGAAGTGCGAACGATTATTCCGAAGTTGATAGAGCTTGGGGCAGAGGGGATTGTTGAGTATCCTTTGAATAAAATTATCTGACATTTTTTACATATAAACAAAAGCGGCAGACCGTTTGGTCTGCCGCTTTTGTTTCAACTTTAATTACACAATCAGGACCGTCGGGACGCGCCCCGACAAGCGCCTTACTTTTTGTCTAAGCGCCAACAACAAACAAGGAACAAGATGGGTGGGAATCTCTATCTTTGGGCTGGGGCAGGCGTTAAAGGCAATTAGTGAATTGATCCGGGCCCGTTCCAATGGGGCCCTGGCAACTGATGGTTACTGGAGTTAAAGGCTTTGTCATTTCGAACGACAGAGAGAAATCTTGGGTTTGGTTGTTTAAACAAAAAGCACCAACAAGATCTCTCCCTTTGGTCGAGATGACAGACCATTCAATATGGATGGGGGCCAAATACATAGCCCCCCGCCTTACAATCTACGAAGAAGCGTCTCTATTTAATTATGCAGATGATTATAAGAAGCAGATCACCAAAGTAATAGAAGTGCCCTCTGCTTGTCCGCCATAGCTCGTAGAGCGACGGAGGGCCAAGTGATCCGTTTCTTGTAGTTCGTTTTCTTTGCGGCTCACCAAAGAAAATGAACACGGTAGGAGGGTACTTAGCTGTCCGGGTCGAAGCGAAAATTTGAATGTTTGAGAATAGATTTGGGCTCGTTTGAGATCTTATAGCCGTAGCTATGAGTCGAAAAAGGCGCTCAAATATGGTCCAAACAGGCTGATTTGCAGCCGACGCATGGATAGCTTAGTAGCCTCCATACGGGCCGAGACCCGACGGTTTTAAACATCTAATTCACTTTTTTTCTATTTAACTGCCTAATCACCAAAACATAAGCAACAATATTCACGCATATAACAATACCACCAAATAATATCTGCATATCCCGCGTCAGCCCAGCCGGATAGATCACCGGCACAATATAATATTCAATGAAACCACCACTGTAACCAACCTCTCCAGCTGCGTTACGCAATGACTGCTCAAGCGGTGTCAACGGGCAATACCAACCGACCAGTTCAACCAGACTCCCCCAGACGAAAGCTGGCAGATGCAGATATATAACCCACCTCCACCTCAGAACCAAAAAACCACCGCACAGGACAAACAGAATAAAACCGAGGTGGAGAACAACAACTAAATCAGCTGCTAATTTATAAACCATGTTGCTCCTCCAGAAGTGAATATCACCTGGAAGACAAAATGAGTCAACAGCATCGTTAAATAACCGATGGGTCGGATCAGTTGACAGACCCGACCCAACTCCTGAAGGAGATACATTAGTGGTTCAAATTAATGAATCTGCACCTCGATCGGTGTCTGCTTGGCTTCAGCAAGTTTCGGCAGTTCCACTGTCAACATCCCATCCTTAAACGTTGCGTCCATATGGGACTGATCGATATTGTCCGGCAAAGTAAACGACCGATCAAAACTCCCGTAATAACGCTCCATTCGGTGAAAACGTTTGCCTTTCTCCTCTGTTTCCTGTTTACGTTCACCACTAATCGACAGCACACCATTCTCGACCGAAACCTTGACATCCTTCTTGTCAACCTCGGGAATTTCCATTTTGATGATAAAGCTCTTGTCAGTTTCGGCAATATCAACCCGTGGTGCCCAGTCACCCTTCGGCATTAGCTCTGACCCTGACCTTCCGGCAAGATCAAACCTGCGGCCATGATGTCCAAACAACTCTTCCATGTCACGTAGCGGGTCCCATCTGACCATTGACATTTTTGCCTCCATCATTCGGGATATTGCTTCGCGTCATTCAGTTTCCCGTCTGAACCAAATGGCGCCTGGTACAGCCTTTCAACCAGACCATTACCATTCACCATCTGACTGAAAAACCTACCGCCTCTATTAATAAGATATCTCTAATTCAAGAAAGTGCAAGGGGGAAATGACGATTGATTTACCTTTGTAAATCAATCATATATGGGGAATTAACGTGTAAATTTACAGCAGAATTAAATCGAGAAAAAACAGAATGCACGGTGTGTAAAATTGATGGGTCCGCAAACTCTCCTGAGATGGCTAAGCAAAAATTTCGCACAACAAGGCGTAACGGTTTTTCAGGGGCGAAGGCCTACATATTGTAGGTCGAGGTCCTGAAAAAGCACTGCAACGCAGTCGGGCGGACTTTTTGCGACGCCATCAAAGTTCTATACCGAATTGCTGCAGAGCACTGTTCAAATCTTCCGGTAACGGCGCTTCGATCGTCATCGATGTGCCACTGAATGGATCGACAAACGACAGGCGACTGCAATGTAAAAACAGCCTCGGCATTTCGGGTGGACATGGGCCACCATAGCGACGGTCACCAAACACCGGGTGCCCAAGCGCCGTCAACTGCCGCCGTATCTGATGCTGGCGTCCAGTAAACAGACGTACCTCCAGCAGAGAGGCGACATCAGTGCGAGAGAGTGCATGAAAGGCGGAGGAAGCTTCTTTTTCTTTCCCTTTGGCGGTCAAGATTGAATGCAAAACACCACTCCCCGGCGACTTGCCAGCAACCAGCGTGAGATAGCATTTCTCGACCTCGTTCTTCATGAAAAGCTGGCCGAATCGGCTACAGGACTGCCGGCCCTTGCCAAACATCACCGGCCCGGATGTTTCAAGATCAAGACGATGTACCGGCGCGACGCTGAACTGGTCACCCCGCTGCGCCAGCAAAGCCTCCACCCGTCCAGTCAGGTTATCGCTTTCGTGTCCGACGCTTGAGTGTACGGCAATTCCCGGCGGTTTGTTCACCACCAGAAGCTCCCGGCTCTCGAACAAAATCTCGATCTCAACTGTCGGATCAACCACCACAGCCATCAAGTCCTGCAAACGGCCACTATCCGGCAAGTGGACAACATCTGCTTCGTGCAACAGATCACCACCGGACAAAGGTCCAGACTGCGCTGTCACTTTCCCTTTTTTCAACAGTTGCCGTAAATAGCCTTGTGACGCGGCCGGAATCCTGCGCTGGAGAAATTCCAACACACAAAGCCCATCCTCAGAAACTTCAACTATCAATTCTCTGGTCATACACTGCCTCCTGCTCCGGTCGACGTCGTCAAAGATAGCACCAGTAGAAGAGCCAGTACAATCAGCATCGCACTACTTAAGAAAGAGCCGCCCTGATCGGAGCGGCTCCTCTTCAGTGAAAAACATTGTAACTATTCAGTATATTAAAAGATTGTCATTCCCGAGGGTGTAATCGGGAATCCAGACTTTAAAACCATGGATCCCCGATAGAATCATTCGGGGATGACAGGCGTTTTTGTAAATAATTCAGCTGTCTTACTAACCACACAGCATGTGGACTATCGCTGTTGCTTGCGGGAAGTTAAGTGACAACGTTGGACGCAGGCAATGGCGGTTGACCACATGCAGACACCGGACAGCATCTCACTGCGTGTGGGCTGTTGCTGTTGCATGCGGGAAGCTAAGTGACAACGTTGGACGCAGGCAATAGCTGTAGACCACATGCACACGTTTACAATATATCAGGCTTTACCGGCACTCCCGAGTACGGTCTCATTCTTGTGCTTGAGTAGTTCAGCCAGCTCCTTGCGCGCGGCCCCGAGATACTTACGTGGGTCAAATTCCGAAGGGTTGTTGGCCAGATATTCCCGGACCTTGGCGGTAACAACCAGCCGACCATCGGAATCGATGTTTATTTTACATACGGCACTCTTGGCTGCCCGGCGCAGCTGATCTTCCGGCACGCCGATCGCCCCGACCATCTTACCGCCATACTGATTGATCAATTGCACATAATCCTGCACCACACTCGAGGCGCCGTGCAAGACAATCGGGAAACCAGGAATCCGCTTTTCGATTTCTTCGAGAATATCGAAGCGCAACGGTGGGACAGCTGTTCCCGGCTTGAACTTGTAGGCACCGTGGCTGGTACCGATTGAAATTGCCAGCGAATCAACGCCGGTTTTCTTGACAAAATCTTCCACCTCTTCCGGGCGGGTGTAGGTCGACTCCTCAGCCACGACATCGTCTTCAATACCGGCCAGAACCCCTAACTCACCTTCGACCGTCACATCAAACTGATGCGCGTAATCGACCACTTTTTTGGTCAGCGCCACATTCTCATCAAATGATAAGTGCGAACCATCGATCATGACCGATGAAAAACCGTTGTCGATACATGCCTTGCAGAGTTCAAACGAGTCACCATGATCGAGATGCAGACAAATCGGTATTTCTGCCCCCATTTCCTTCGCCATCTGCACCGCACCCATCGCCATGTAGCGCAGCATGGTAGCATTGGCGTATTCACGCGCGCCTTTACTGAGTTGCAGAATAACCGGCGAACGACTCTCGACACACGCAACAATAATCGCCTGTAATTGCTCAAGGTTGTTGAAATTATAGGCCGGAATAGCATAGCCGCCACCGACCGCCCCGGCAAAC